>JAFGMF010000062.1 GCA_016927675.1 Candidatus Cloacimonadota bacterium | reverse complement strand
GCGCTTACGGTTCGGTTGTAGGTGCCCAGAATGTTGGAAAATATATCAGTTGTAGCTCCTCCGATATCGACACTGATCACGTTTTCATCCAAAGAATCACTGATTATCTGCAGAGATCTGATCACACCAAGCGGTGTAGGGATAATGTCATCGGCTACTTTCTCTTTCAAAGCTGAATATCCGGGTGACTGCTCCATTACATTATCCATAAACAGATTATGGATTTTCTCCCGAGCCGGTTGCAGATTTTCCAGTTTCATGGAGGGACGGATGTTCGGGACAATATAAAGGTCAAATCTATTCTTGAATAATCCGCCGATAAATGACCGGGCATCTTTATTACCGGCAAAAATCAGAGGGATTTTCTGTTTATCACCGAATTTTGGTTTGGGATCGGCTATCTGCAGAATTTCGCCTAATCTCAACAATGGAGCAATAGCACCGCCATCAACACCACCTGCCATCAGAATTATGTCCGGGTGCAGTAATCTCATTAGCATCATCTGCTCCAAAGAAGACCTTTTATCATCAATTGCCAGAGTATCAAGGATAACACCGCCGGCACCGAATGCAGTTCTTCTTCCGCTGCTGGCAGAATCGAACAGAGTCAACCCGATCACCAGGATCTGAAGTCCCCCTCCGGCACTACTGGTACATAGGAATAAAACATCTTCACTAAGATTGGACAAATCCCGGGAATTCCTTTCCCCGAATAATTTGATTCCGCTATTCTTCTGGAGTTTATCAATAACGGACAGAATTCCGATTTTAACATCTTCATCAGGTTTTTCCACTGTTGTCGGGGAATTCTGCAGCGCAGCGATCTCGAAGTTTTCGTCCGACCTTTTCAGTAATAATCCTTTCGTAGTTGTACTGCCAACATCTACAATCAGGATGTGATTCTGTTTTCTGATCAAATCGGCTCTGTTCATCCACAAAGGTATCTTTGAGATATTTTCGACAGCAATTTTTTTCGCTTCAGGTTCAGATACGGAAAGCTGTTCTTTTACAAAAGAGCTGGTTTCTCTGATAACCTGGGAAAAAGTTCTGCGATAGCCGAATTCGTCAGAACAAGCTTTGCAATAATCAGCTCCGAATTCATTTCTGGAGAAATCTTCGGCATTTCTCATTACTTTCCCGCAGCTTTTACAGATATATACATCCTCCATCATTTATCTCCTTGATTACCTTTCGGAACGGGCATATCCAACTCGTGCATTAAAAAAGCAAGCCTGTCAGCATTAGCTTCAAGATTTTCAGTCAAAGTAGTGCCGCCCTGATGCCCTGATTTTCCAAGTATTCTGAGTAAAACGGGGTTATTTCCACTTTGACAGCGCTGGAGAACAGCCGCCATTTTCCGGGCATGAAACGGATCGGTCCTGGCATCATTTTCCGATGCAGTCAATAATACTGCCGGATATTCTATATCACGATTTACATTATGATAAGGCGAATATGCCAGTAGATATTGAAGTTGTTCAGGATCTTCGGCACTCCCGTATTCGACTGTCCAGGATCTGGCAAAATCAAACAGGTGGTAGCGGATCATATCCAGTAAAGGAACCTGGCAATCCACTACTCGAAAAAGATCAGGTCTTTGTACAAGGGCTGCGCCTACCAGCAAGCCTCCATTACTGCCACCGTTAATTGCTATTCGGGAAGGATTTGTGTAATTCTTACTGATCAGCCATTGAGCTGCTGCAATAAAATCATCAAATACGTTCTGCTTGTTTTCCAGCATTCCCGCTTTATGCCATGATTCACCATACTCACCGCCTCCTCTCAAATTGGGAATAGCAACTACCCCACCATTCTCTACCCAGATGAGATTCGTTGTGGAAAAATATGGGGTTATGGAAACGTTAAATCCCCCATATCCGGTCAATAATACCGGATTGTTACCATTTAAAACAAGTTCCCTGGGATATATCAGAAACATGGAAACTGGTGTGCCATCTAATGAGTTATACCAGATCTGCTCAGAAGAATAGCTGCTGACGTCAATATCCAGAGGGTAACTTTTATGTAGTTCCAACACATCTTTATCCCAGTTATATTTAAAAGTTGTAGAAGGAAATGTGAACGAAGAAAAAGAGACCCAGATATCCTGCTTGTGCCAGTACCCACTGATATATACTGAGCCGGGCTGGGGAAGAGGTAGATCACGCAGATAATTGCCTTCAAGATCGTAGATTTTTACTATAGAAGTGGCATTATGACTGTAAAGAGCATAAATTTTCCCGGAAATACCGGCAATGTATCTGAGTTTGTCTTTACTCTCCGGAATAAATATCTTCCAGTTTTCTCTGCCCGGAGTATTGACATCGGTAATATAGACCATTCCATTGGAAGCATTTTCCTCTGTGGAGATCAGTATTTTATCATCCAGAAAATCTACACTGTAATTACCCGTAAATCCAGTGACCAGAGGAAAAAGCTCTGCCTCAGGTTTGTCCAGGGGACGGAAAAGAAACTCATTTTTATAGAATTTTCCCCTGCTGTAAACCAGGAATCTGTTATCTTCTGTAACTGAATTGATATGATACATGGCTTTATCGGAATCGCTGTAGAATATTTTTCTATCCATGTCTGCTTCTGTACCTAGAATATGCAGATAGGAAGTGCTCCAGTAAAATTCATCCCCCGGGGGTACTGAGCCGGGTAAAGGTTTGGCATTGTAATAAAATCCGCTGTTATCAGGAAGCCATGAGGTCACATATTGAAAATGACCCTGCAGAGTGTCCGGCAGAACAGTTCTCGTGCCCACATCAATTATTCTGATTCTGGGATTTTCGTTTCCACCACGGGTTATTCCGTAGGCAGCCAGACTTCCGTCCGGAGATGGCGAAAAGCCTTGAATTGATTCGTCCCGATCCCAGAGATTGGGATTGAATAATAATTGCGGATCACTTTCGGGATCCTGATAATAGAACATTTCCTTTTCCTGATCTTTTCTTTTTACAGTAAAAAATGTTCTGTCTCCGGATTTGACCTGTCGGGGAACTCCTTCATCATCATATCGCCAGAGTTCATTCAAGCGATCCACTAAAAATGCTCGATGTGGAATCTTTTCAAGAAATTGCCTGGTAAGAAGATTCTGCTGTTCAGACCAGTTTACCACTTCGGGATCATCACCGTTTTCCAGCCAGCGATAGTCATCTGTAACCGTGATTCCATGTAAAGTATCTGTCATAGTCCTGATCGGAGTTTCTGGATAGATGATCTGCTCAACCGGGCGATTGCTGATCATCAAAATAGATACAAATACTATTAATAGTAAATGAAATTGTTTTGTCTTCATAGGTTATCCTTTTTCTATTAATTGCAGGAAGGTTTTGATTACTTTATCCCTGAATTTTCCGATCACACTTTCCTGTTCCTCTCTGAAAATTTTTCTCATGCTGAGATAATAATTCAAAGTGGAAAACAGGAAAGTAATCGCCTGGATCGGATCAATGTCCCGTAATTCATCGCGATTTATCCCTTCTTTAATGATCTGCTGAAAATGATTTCTGATGATCGCTTCCCTGAACAGTATCTTCCCTCTTAAAGCGTCGGGATAAAATGGAAGCTCCCTTGCCAACACACTGAATAAATCTTCCTCCCGCTCGAGAAAATCCAGATATACCTTCAATGCAGACGATATGTCTGCAGTTCTCGCTATTAAAGTCTGGATTTTATCATTCACCTGTTCCAACTCATTGTCCAGGATCTCAACGATCAATATTTCCTTCGTCTTGAAATGAAGAAATAAAGTCCCATGTGCTATCTCAGCCCTGGAGGCTATTTCCGCTGTCGTGGTTTCTAAAAACCCTTTGTCTATAAAACAGGCTTTAGCAGTGCGTAAAATTAACTGTCGCGTATTCTGCTTCTGCTCAGTTCTTTTATTCATCGTTATTTCCTTTTAGTGAGTACATGGTCACTGAGTACTTGGTCAGTTTTATTTGTCAATGTTTTTTTTAAGATTTACTTCGGGAGTACGCCAAAGGCCTCGTACGGAAGTCCCTGTCAGGGTTAACTGCCCATCCGGAAGTCCCTGTCACAGCTGCGCTGTG
>JAFGMF010000278.1 GCA_016927675.1 Candidatus Cloacimonadota bacterium | reverse complement strand
ACTAATTCTCTGGCTTTCTCAACGGCAATTTCGCCCTCGGAGATCAAAGCAACAATATCATAATCGAGGTTAACCAGAGTTCTTCTGATATCTTCAGCAATTAATCTTTCATCTTCAACGATCAGAATTTTTTTTCTTTCCATCAACATACCCTCACTATGTTCCGAAAGACTATTTTTTAAAGGCTTTCGAAGTCTTGCAGCTAAATAAAACTATTATATTCATAAATGTTACAGATAATTTAACAGTCAACAAAAAAAAGGATTTTATCTGTCCGAAGAAATTTTCTATATCTTCAGGGAAGATTGTTTATCAGTACGAATCCGATACCGATTCCGGTAAGATTTGCGGCAATATCTTTCCAGCTCCATTGATTATCAGGTTTACGTGAATCTGAATATTCCTTGCACAAACCGATCAATAAAGAGGAGCTGATTGTAAGTGAGACATTTGATTTCTGGTTGAGCAAAAGTGCATCCTGGTTAAAATTATATGTCCAGCAGCTCAGAAAAGCCATTGAACCTGCATGAATAAATTTATCGGTACTCAGCCAGGAATCAGCTGAAAGCAATGAAGAAGATATCAGTAATATGATAACAAAAACTGGAAGAAACCTCAAATTTCCAATTCTCCTGAAAACACGTATCTGACTTTTCCGCTGAGGATCATTTGTGTTGGAGTATAATGGACTTCTACTTTGCCGCCGGGAACGTTGGCAATTACACTGGAAGTGAGTAAACCAAGGCGGATTCCGGCAAAAACAGCTGCACAGGTGCCCGATCCACAAGCCAGAGTAGCGCCACTGCCTCTTTCCCAGAATAAAAGGGTGAGTTCATGTTGATTGACGATTTTTGCGAATGTAATGTTTACCGGTTCGGTGAATTTATTGGAAATTTGGATTTTGGGTGCCTTGAGGTGCAGTAATTCTGGGGTGATATCTTCAAGAAAGGCAACGAAATGTTCGTTACCAACATTAATATGATAACCTTTAACAGCCTCGATCAGTATAGGTTTTTCAGAAATGAAGCGTGGATTGGCCATGGTAACGCTGATTTCCGGTTGACTTCCCGAAACGAGAAGTTTTCCACTACTGATCCCGCTCAGTGTCTTTATTTTAACTGATTTCTGGCTGTACTTGTCAGCGTAAAATGCCGTGATACAGCGCAGAGCAGAACCGCAGGTTTTGCCTTCCGAACCGTCTGCATTGAAGATCCGCATCATCAGATCAGCATCGTCAGATGGTAACAGGACAACAATTCCGTCGGCACCTACGCCAAAATGGCGGTTACATAATACCGGTGACAGGTGTTTAAAATCCAGGTCAGGGATTTTTTTTTCCAGAAAGTCAAGATAGATATAATCATTACCCTGAGCTGTCATTTTGAAGAATTCGAGTTTCATAGTCGAAGCTCAGATCAGATCAGGGAATATCTGATCAAAACAGAATAAGCCTTTTTTATCTTTGATCCATTGGGCTGCTTTCAGGGCACCCAGGGCAAATCCTTCCCGATTCCGGGCAGTATGTTTCAGTTCTATTGTATCCGCATAAGAGTCGAAACCAATCAGATGAGTTCCGGGAATTGCCCCTGCTCTGATGCTGGCCAGGTGAAATTCTTCCGGTTCAATCCTGCGTTCAACACGATCAAATTGATGCTTCTGTTTACGAGAGTTTTGGGAAGTAATGATTTCAGCAAGTTTCTTTGCTGTGCCGGAGGGGCTGTCCAATTTTTTATTATGGTGTAATTCCAGCCCGAAAACATCATATTCTGGCAATCCGGAGATCAGAGAAGAAGAATAGGCGACTATTTGAAAAAAAATATTCATTCCGACTGAGAAATTTGAGCCGTACAGGAGGGCTGTGTGATTTGAATCAACCAGGTCTTGGACTTCTGGAAGGTGTTCAAACCAGCCAGTTGTACCAACAACAATGTTTTTTTTCAATGATGCGATTTTTCTGATGTTATCAAGCAGGCAATCCGGTTGAGAAAAATCGATGCAGACTTCAGCATCGAGGAGAGAAGCTTTGTTGATGCTGGTTTTCAGGTGGGGATCTATTCGGGCGATCACCCGGCAATTCTGTGATTCTGCCAATTGATCCACCAGATGCCCCATTTGTCCGTAACCGATTAGTGCAATTTTAAGCATGGTATTTTCTAAATTCTGATTTAATTACCGGAAGTTCCATAAAGCCGAATAATTTCTTTCAGCCAAGATACTCCAAGTTCCAATTGAGCAATCTCGATATATTCATCGGTAGTATGGACTGCCTGCATTCCTGAACCGGCAATGATAACCTGCATTCCATTCTGGTTGAAAATATTGGCATCACTTCCTCCGCCACCAGACAGGATCTTAGAAGTTATGCCAAGTTTTTCTGAAGCAGCCAAGCCAAGTTTAACGGGAGTTGATTCGGCAGGGATATGAAAAGATTGGTATACTCTTTTAATATCTTGGACAACTTTAACCTTAATTGAATCGGTTGAATAATCGGAAACACACTGTTCCAAAGCGGTGATGTATTCTGAAGTTACCTTTTCAAGTTTCTGCATATTGTGACTTCGCACTTCGGCTTCGATTTTTACCGACGGAGGTACAATATTGGTTGCTTTGCCGCCGTTAATTAATCCGATATTTGCAGTCGTTTCGAAATCAATCCTTCCTGAAGGCATTTTTACGATGGCTGCTGCTGCAGCCTTGATGGCATTGATGCCTTTCTCCGGCTCCACTCCCGCATGGGCTTCTTTACCATGAACAGTGAATTTCATTGAATTCTGAGCAGGAGCGCTGATCAGCATTTCTCCAATGTTGTGCCCATCAAGAGCATAACCGATTTTCGATTTTAATCTGGAATAATCTACACCTTTTGCTCCAAGCAGACCTACTTCTTCGGAAACCGTAAACAGAACTTCAACGGGGGGCATTTTCTCTCCGGAAGCGATCATTTCTTTAACGGCACAGATGATTTCTGCAATTCCCGATTTATCATCAGCTCCCAGGATGGTTGTCCCGTCTGACATTATCCGGTTATCAATTATCTGAGGTTTTATCCCTTTTCCAGGTTTGACAGTATCAAGGTGAGCGCAGAAAAGAATTGGTTCAACCGGAATATTACCAGGGAAAAAAGCATATAAATTACCGCAGTTCCCACCAGTCTGGAGATGAACTTCATCCATGAAAATCTCGGCCTTCAGCTCTTTAAGATCTTCGATTAATTTTAAAGCTACTTTTCTCTCATCACCGGATTCACTTTCAATCCTTACCAGTGATAGAAAATAATCTACAACACTAGGTATCATATAGGGATTCCTTATATTTTTTTTTCAACATCAAACAAAGTCGTTTTCTGTCAACCTGAAAAAATAATAGACAAGATAATTCAAGTACTCTTTTTAGGGAAAGTAATCTTGGTAAAGGGGGGATAGTGCGCATAATACTTGGATTATTTGGATTACTGTATCTGATATCATGCAGTAGCGGTCAAATTTACCAGACAGAAAACGGAGGCAGGCAGATCCACAAGAAATTCACTACTACGGAAACGGGGAATAAGCAAGGTAAAATAGAAGCCAAAGGTAAAACCATGTATATGGTATGTTCATATTATGGAAGTGATTTTCATGGGAAGCAGACCTCAAATGGCGAAATTTTTGACATGTACAAACTTACCTGTGCTCATAAAACATTACCTTTTAATACGATCCTGAAAGTTACCAATGAAGATAACGGGCAAAGTGTTACGGTTAGAGTAAATGATCGGGGACCTTTTATTTACGGGCGTGACCTGGATTTATCTTATGAGGCTGCCAGACAAGTTGGTTTAATCGCTGATGGCGTTAAAAAGATGAAAATACAGATATTGGAATAAGATTTATGAATCCATATTTAAGTATAAGTGAAGAAGTTAGTCAGGCCATCAGGGAGAAAAAACCTGTCGTGGCTCTCGAATCAACTCTGATCGCTCATGGAATTCCCTTTCCTCAGAATCTTGAATTGGCTAAGAATTTGAGAAGCAAAGCGTTAAAACATCAGACAGTAGTTGCCGTAACGGCTCTGATCAGAGGGCAGATAAAAGTTGGTTTAACCGATTCGGAGCTTGAAGAAATAGCTACTTCGCCGAATATCAGGAAAGTATCCAGGAAGGATTTTGGTTTGATCCTGACAAAGGGTTTGACCGGAGCAACAACGGTAAGCGGAACGATGATAGCTGCTCAGATGGCAGGGATAAAAGTGTTTGCAACCGGCGGAATTGGGGGAGTGCATCGCCATGGGGAAGATACATTTGATATTTCAGCAGATCTGCAGGAATTATCAAGAACTCCGGTAATAGTTATTTCGGCAGGTGCAAAAGCTATTCTTGATCTGCCCAAGACTTTGGAATATCTGGAAACCTTAGGAGTTCCTGTAGTAGGTTATCGGACAGATCATTTTCCGGCATTTTATTCTGCAAATTCTGGTCTGTTCATCCAGAAAGCAGAATCAGCCAGAGAAATAGCTGAAATCTACAAGACTAATATCAGGATTGGATTCACCTCTGGTTTACTTGTTGCAAATCCAATCCCTGAGGAATCGGAAATTCCTTTTAGCGAGATGGAAGTTTTGATCCAGACAGCCACTCGGGAGGCTAAGGAAAAGGGAATAACTGGTCAGAGATTAACCCCACACATCTTAAAAAGGTTAACTGAATTAAGTGGTGGAAAAACTTTATTGGCAAATCTGCAATTAATTGAGAACAATCTTTTTGTAGCTTGTGAAATTGCCGGGGAAATGAGCAATGGAAATTGAAATAAGGGAATATAATCAGGAAAAGGATAAAAAAGCCTGTCATCGGATCTGGGAAGAAGTTGGCTGGCTGGAGAAAGGAAAACAGGATAGTATCATGGATTCTTTTCTTGAGAATTGTACGGTCTGGGTGGGATTGTTGAATGATGAAGCGGAAGTTATGGTTGCAACAGCTCCCGGTAACCTGCAATATCTCAATGAGAGTCTTGATTTTTCGGGTGTAATGGCAGTTACGACCGGAAGAATTGCCCGTAAACAGGGATTAGCCAGGAGAGTGACTGCACATGCAGTTGCACAAAGTGCTCTTCAGGGAGCTGTTGTATCGGGATTAGGAATTTTCGAACAGGGCTTCTACAATCTGCTTGGTTATGGAAGTGGCGGATACGAGCATATCATCTATTTTGATCCGGGTGATCTGAAAATTACCAGATCATGTCGTCAGCCCAAGCGATTGACTTTTGATGATTATGAGAAGATTCATTTCTCCAGGATGAGACGTTTAAAAAGGCATGGAGCAGTATCGTTTCAGGGAGCTAAATTAACAAAAGCTGAGATGCTCTGGGCTAAGAATCCCTTTGGATTGGGGTATTATGATGAATCTGGTATCGAATTAACCCATCATATCTGGATATCGAGTAAGGAAGGTGAGCACGGGCCGTATCATGTATGTTGGATGAGTTATCAGAATTATGATCAGTTCCTTGAGCTGCTGGCTTTGCTGAAAAGTTTCAGTGACCAGGTTCGGATGGTACAAATGATAGAACCTGCAGGTATTCAGATGCAGGATTTTTTAAATTATCCTTTTCGCTATCGAATTAATAGTGAACGTGGTAAATTTGAGAACAAAATGATTGCTTCTTCCTGGTGGCAGATGAGGATTTGTAATCTTGAAAAGGCTATTTCTGCAACCAAAATTCCAGATAGAAAACTCGATTTCAATCTGATAATTCAAGACAGTATCGGAGATTATCTTAACAGCGAATCAGAATGGCGCGGGGTAAATGGCGAGTATCAAATCAGCATTGGTGAAGAATCATGGCTGAAGCCTGGAAAATCTTCTGCATTGCCAACTCTGGTTGCGAGTGTTAATGCTTTTACCAGGTTATGGCTTGGAGTAAGACCGGCTCGTACACTGGCATTATCCGAAGAGATCAGAGGACCTGAGAAATTATTGATCGATCTGGAAATGCTGTTCTGCTTACCTCAGCCCAGAACGGACTGGGAATTCTGATTTTTCTTTGCAAGAACTTTATGCTCTTTGATATGAGCTTTCAGATCAAAGAATATCTTGAGTATTATCAGTAACAGCAATCCGGCAAAATCCAGCTTAAGAGCCATTACCAGAAAACCGCTGATGAGAATGACCAGGTGCAGGATCACGATTCTGCCATAAGGTTTACTCATTAACTCATGAACCGAAATAGAACGATATTCTCCGCTGGCAATATAATTAGCCGAAAAAGAAAATCCATGGCTTATGAAGATCGCCAGCATACCCCAAATCAGATTATTCGATGAGATTATATTGATAAATAAATTCAGTGAAGGAAATCCGGAGTTGGTAAATTGTCCCTGCCCGAATAATGTGATCACAAAAATACCATGCACAGCGGTGAACATGCCATAGTGAAAACAGAAAAAAGGGATCAAAAATATCTTCAGAAACCAGTTAACTTTATTTTCCGGGTTGGCAATCAGCATTTTAAGAACGTTATAAAAACCGATAATCAGATTTTCCAGCCAGAAGAGAAAGATAATATCGAAAATTCGCCAGCCGAAATGGATTACTCCGAGAACGGGTATCAGATTACCCAGAATAAGCATGATAACAGAAGCTCTGATCATCTTTTAACCTGATTATAAGAATACATTGAGGCGATCAGACCCGAAAAAAAGTGTTTTGCTAACTGATAAATCAAAACACCGAATATGATCGGGAAAAAGATAAATTTCAACAGGATTATGCCTACATATTCCAGCATTATCACTATCATCTTACGGTAAGTTCGTTTAATAAAAGCAAAACTGTTCTGCAGCGAGCCTTTAAAATCTTTAAGAGTTATCTCCTGACGGAATTGAGTCCAGTCACTTTCCAGTTCTGTTATTTCCAGAGACATATTTTTTTCGAATTTCTCAACGAAAAATTCGCTTGAATGGTAAGAAAATACAAGGAGAACCGGAACAAACAGGGATAACAGGGAACCTAAAACAATCAGGTTGCGACTCAGTTTATGCAGATGAAGGGATTTTAACTTTAATGAAATTGAGAGGATTTTAAGTAGGATCCCAGCTCCAAGCAGATAAATCCCAGTATCACCGAGACCGGTAAGGAAAAGCATTTTCAATACCGTAAGTATTATTATTCCGAGTAGCAGTATTTTCCAGATGAAGTCAATGAAGTCGTATGGTGCCTGCACGATATCACCGATTTCAATATTGCTGTCTGCCGAAAGTATGACAGCAGAAACTTCTCCGCCAACAGAGCTTCCTTCGATGATCGCGAGGGTTGTTTTAATGGTGGAGACAGCAAGAAAAGATGTTGTCTGGCGGATCAGGCTTTCATCTGTGATCCGGATTGCTTCATTTTTAAGTAAAAAGTGGTAGAGAATAAAAACAGATAGAAGGATAAGGAGCATCAGAGTACAGTAAATCCAATTATTTTTAAGGTTCATCGATCATTCCTGAATATGCTTTTGCCAGAGGGCTATCAGTTCGGGAAATCCGGAATAGATCTGATCAAAAGTTGTAAGGTCTATGGTCTGTTCGCTATCGCAGATCACCTTATCTGGCCGGAAATGGGTTTCCATGATAATTCCATCGGCACCGGCTGCGGCTGCAGCCCAGCTGAGTGGTCTGATGAGTTCTCTTCTTCCGGAACTGTGAGATGGATCAATAATTACCGGAAGGTTACTCAGGTTTCTTACTGCGGGTATGGCAGAGATATCGAGAGTATTTCGGGTGTAAGTTTCAAAAGTACGGATACCTCTTTCACAGAGGATAACATTAGGATTACCTGCTTTTAGAATATGTTCTGCAGCATAGAGCCATTCTTCGATCGTACTGCTTAATCCTCGCTTTAAAATAACCGGATTGCTTATATCCCCAAGTTTTTCCAGGAGTCTGTAGTTGTGCATGTTTCTGGTTCCTATCTGGATTATATCAACTAAATCAGAAAAAAGTGACACATCTTCTGCCGAGGTAATTTCTGAGACTGAGATCAAACCTGTTTCAGCACAAACACGTTTCAGGATTTCAAGGCCGGTGATCCCTAATCCGGGAAAGCTGTACGGAGATGTTCTCAGTTTATAGGCACCTCCACGAAGGAAACAGATGTTCCGCTTCTTCAGTTCGAGCGCTATTTCGAGAAGATCTTCATAATTTTCGATTGTACAGGGTCCAGCAATAACGGTAAAAGTATCTGCACCGATCAATCTGGAACGGACTGTGATCTTTATCTTACTACCAGTCTGTAAAGGGAATAAATTTTTCATCTGGTCATAAATATTTTCTGATCTCCTGATCAGTTTGCTCAAGGACTCCGAACGCCAGACCTTTATCACTGACCAGAAATTCATCTCTGTTAAAATGGTCAATTATCTCTTTGATTATCATTGCTCCCGTTTGAACAATATCTATTCTAAGCGGATCAAAAGGGACTAGAGAGGCAATCTGTTTAGGTTTTAAATCCTTGATTTTTTTTATCAGATCAGATAATTCATCTCTGTTAATTATACTCTGATGAATGATCCTTGAATCGTAATCCCGCATTTGTTTTTTGATTGTCACCAGGCTTGTTGCAGTACTGCCGGTTCCGATCAGAATGGGATCAGTGAAAAGGTTGTCTTTGAGATTTTGCAGGATTTTCCTTGTGAGATCAAGCCTTTTTCCGGCATTTCTGGCAGAATTATTATGCAGTCTGCGAATACCCAGGGGCAGACTTTGCGTAAAAATGATTTCGCCTTTACTTATATAGACGAATTCCGAACTTCCTCCACCGATATCAAACAGGATAATTTCAGGAAAATCTGAAAATTCTCTGACATTGGCCAGACCAATGAAATGAGCCTCCTGTTCTCCGGAAATAATATGATAGTGAAGTTTGAAATTATGCATCAACCAATCTGAAAGCTGGTTTATATTTAGAGCTTCACGGGAGCAGCTTGTTCCGACGACAATGATATTTTGGGTAAATAATCTGGCAAAATCGAGATAATCTTTGAGAAAATTTTTTGTTCGTTGAATTGCTCTCTGATTAAGCAGTCCGTTTTTCATATTTTTTCCCAGAGAGGAGATATTGAAGCTTCGGTGAACCACATCGATCTGCTTTCCGGTTTTTCTGGCCAGAAGCATCAGGATATTATTAGTGCCTACATCAATAACGGCATACTTGTTATCAATGGATTCGTCTGATTTCTGCATTTCAGTAATGATAGATAAGTTTGATATTTTCTGCCTGCCAGCCCTTATCCTTCACCTCTTTGAGTTCGAATTCAAAAATCTGTTCCCGGTTGGGCAGGACAGCCAGATCGATATTTTCCGGGAACTGAGAACTATGGGCAAAGGCGGTAGCATAAGGTGATTCGGTTCTGCGGGAATCGGTAATCCAGAGTTTACCGCTGAGATCTTTCATGAAACGGATAAATCCAAAACCTTTTTCAGGAAAGAAGCTGTAACAGACTCCTCTGGCAATCTTACGGGAGTTATCTGCGTCAGAAGGATATTCGTAGGGAGTAAGATTTGGTACGAGATAACCTGAGGTAAAGACATCTGCTTCGTTACGAAGAACATGTGATACATTTTTGAATGCCAGTACTTCTACCCGGCAACCTTTATTCTGAAGAGCTCTTACAACCTGTACAAAATCGCCATCTCCGGAAACAAGCAGTACATAATCCAATCTTTCGGACTGCATCAGGGCATCTACTGCCATGTCCAGATCAGCATTTGCTTTACCATAGCGATTGCCGTGTTCATCAACAAACCAGCGCACTTTTTTTACAATTACCTTATAACCGAAATCTCTTAATACGGAATGAAAACTCTCGGATTTTTTCCGGTACTCCTGATTCTTTTTTGCCATTTCTTCATCATAGGCAACATAAGCATTAAGACGCATGGCAACACCACTGTTACGACAGGCAAATTCACGCAGAACATCGTATTGCATTCCAAATCCACCATTCTGGGCGATATTGGAAACATCAACATATACTCCAACTTTTAGATGTCCGTTTTTTTCCATTACACATCCTTTTACTTATTTGAACTAAACAATCCTTGTAGAACCTGCTGAAATTACCAGAAAAATCTTCATATTTTTGTTTCAATCCCGAAATGAATGATTCCCCGGGAAGGTTCGTTTAGTTTATTATCGCTGTATCCCAGCCCATAATCTATTCCCAATAGACCAATTCTGGTATCAAATCGGAAACCGATGCCGACAGCACCAAGTTTTCCGAAGCGAAATTCAGGGTTTTCCACATAACCATAATCGAGAAAGAAAAACAACCTTGATCGCTGATCGAGTAAATACCGTAATTCAATGCTCAGCAAACCTGTCCGGTAACCTGTAAATTGATTTTCAGTGAATCCTCTCAAAGATTTGAATCCACCGAGTGGAAAAGTGTCGAATCTGGTTATATCCTTGTTCTCAATGATTTTTATCTCCATTTCCTGAGCCAGAATAAAATTCTTCCTGATGGGATAATAATTATCCCAACTGATTTCGCAAGCATTGCGGTAAACTCTGTTACCAGATTTTTTATTCAGGATGCCATAATACTTCAGATAGAGCTTTGATCCTCTGGAAGGATTATTATGATTATCAACTTTGTTATATCTCCAGAAAGCACCAAATTTCTGATTATTTTCTCGGGTTATCAGCCGGGGATAGCGAGAACCGGGAAAAATCTGGTCCAGACCGAAATATAATCCATAAAGATTGCTGAAGTTGTAATAATAAAATTCCGTCTCAAATTCGACTCTGGTATAAGTCGAATCAGCCTCTTCTCTTGACAGCAGGAAATCAGCGCCGACCGGAAGATTATTTAAACCAGATTCATGGTAGTTAAATCTGATCAGACTATTTTCCGGTTTAAGTTTCTGCCAGGTAAAAGCCAGACTGCGATCGGTTCCGAAAAGATTGAGAAATTCGAGATTGATGAAACCTGTTAGGGCATCATCTCCGGTATTTCTGTTGTCATACCCAAGAATACCATTCAACAGTGTCATTTTATCTTCTTTGATCTCAAGCAGAAGTTGAGAATTGTTTAACGGAACAAGATCGCATTCTTTGATATATGGTTTTTCCCGGATCCTTTCAGCTGCCTGATTCAAAAACTCAGGAGTCACAGTTTTAATCGAAATCAATTGGGCTATTTTAAGCAGTGTGCTTTCTCGGGTAATCTTATTACCTCTGAATTTATAATCCCTGATTTCGAAAGGTTCACCTTCATGAACTGTGCAGAAAGCATAATATCCGGTATCATCAAATCGGATACTGTCTAATTCGACCTTGGCAAATAGAAAACCGAGGTTGGCATAAAAATCGACAAGTTCAAGTAAACATTCAGAAACCTGAGGCAGGGTTAAGCCGGTTAACCGTACACTTTCACCGACGATTTGAGCAGAGATATAGTTGTTTTTTTTCAGAATAATCTCTTTGATTATGATCTCTTCATTTTCCCGGATCGGGATAATAATGTTTATTTCATCCGGAGAAGGCGTTTCCAGACGGGCAGGTAAAATCTGAACATTATAATAGCCGTTCTGTTCGTAAAATTCAACAATCCTGATTAAATCATTATTAAGGGTCTGTTGATTAAAATTAAGTCCAGGTGCAGAAAAGATCTGCGATTGAAGCTTACTGTCAGGAAAAATGAAATTACCGGTAAAAGTTATTTCTCCTATGGATAATTCTGCAGCCATCAGGAGATGAGATATCAGAATCAGGGTGATCAGGGATAGAGATCGCATCAAGCAGATTCAATCAGTTTGATCAGTTCCTTCAGCAGATCTGCTTCCGGAACTTTACGCAGGATTTTTCCTTTTTTGAAAAGCAGACCTTCATTTATTCCTCCAGCTATTCCGAAATCAGCTTCCCGAGCTTCTCCCGGACCGTTAACGATGCAGCCCATAATGGCTACAGTAAGATCACGATCACGATATTTCCGCAAAGCATGTTCAGCTTTTCTGGTAAGTCGGATAAGGTCGATTTCGGTTCTGCCGCAGGTGGGACAGGAGATTATCTTCAGCCCTTTTTTTAATCCCAGGCTTTTCAGGATTTCCCGGGCGACAGAAATTTCCCTTTGTGGAGGAGCCGTTAAAGATACTCTGATAGTATCTCCGATTCCTTCGTTTAAAAGTATACCAATGCCAATCGCTGATTTTATCGTCCCTGAAAATTCACTCCCGGCTTCTGTTATTCCGATATGAAATGGGTAATCTACTTTCTTACTGAGCAACCGGTAAGAATCCAGAGTCAGTTGAACCGAAGATGCCTTAACTGATATTTTTATTTCGTGATAACCTTCTTTTTCGAGGATATAAACATGTTCCAGTGCGCTTTCGACCAGAGTTTCCGGTTTCATTCCCAAACGACGGAGTTTATCTTTTGCCACCGAACCGCTGTTAACTCCGATTCGAATTGGAATTTTCCGTTCTCTGGCAGCAGCGACGATTTCTTTTACTCCTGCAGAACTGCCGATATT
>JAFGMF010000277.1 GCA_016927675.1 Candidatus Cloacimonadota bacterium | reverse complement strand
TCTGCAGATTACCTTGATCTGCAAATGATCATACCGGACTCGCTCAATCTTCTGATAACTCTGCCTGTAAATATTACTGTAGATAACCGATCAGAAAAATTGACTTTAAAAGAACCTGGAATCTATCAACTGGGCAGCGATCACAACCTGCAGATTGAACTAAATCAGGAAACAGGGAGTGTAAGTTTCTCTGCTCCTTAAATCTCAAATTAGAGATTTTCTATGTGTTTAAGCGGTTTGGAAGCGGTCGCAGGATTAACTCCGTCCCCGGAAATATACCCGATAATAGCTTTGCCCGTTGGCTCACCCTTTTCCGCTTCACGGTAAAATTCTACCCTGATGCGCACAGCTTGACCATCTTTTTCAAGAATATCATTACCTTCACTATCAGTATCAAAAGGATTATGATAAAGCCAGCCAATACCGATGGCAGCTGTCCCTTCGGGTTCGTTGACATTCTTGCGTGATGACCCGATAAATACCCTCTTCTCTTGTGATACATTAGGAGAATTAATGCTGGAAGTAACCGAACCGAGTCTCTTTCCGTCACGGTAAATTGCTCTTCCAGTGACGATTCCTTCTGTAATGAAAAGAACCATCCTTTTATCGATACCAGCAGAAATTTCTTTTGTGATTGCCTCTTTGCCTACGAATTCAGTTTTGGTTAAATCAATGGCAGCAGAAAAAAGAGGACAGTTCACAGGAGTATGCTTACGGTCATACTCGCTTCCATTTAAAGGAAGTCCAAAATTACCTGCCGAGATCCTGTTTTCATCACGACCGCCTAAACCAACAACCAGGCCCCCTAGTTCCAAAGCTTTCAGGGCAATTCTCTTAAATTGAGCTTCGGCCACGTGCTGTTCGAGATATAACTCCCAACCCCAACGATTGGTATAACCAGTTCGGGATATCAGATAATGATTGCCTTCATAATCAAACTCATTGAAGGTGAAAAAGCTCATATTCTTGTCCGGATTATTCCTGTTACGCAGACAGCTTTCGCCATAAAGCTCTTTGATCAGGCGATAAGAAAGCAAACCCTGGACATCAATTTTTACCAGCCGATCCGAGATATCGGAAATAGCAACATTTTCAAAAGAACGACGGAAACTATTGATATAATCAGCATCCGAAATGAGTTCTCTTTCTTTGCAGGTAAGATCATGACCAGCATTGATCACCAGAATGAACTCCTGCCCTGACAGACGCATGATGATCAGATCATCAATTACGGTTCCCCGAGGAGATAGCAGAAGCGTATACTTGCATTGCCCGATACGCATGGTTCCGATTTGAACCGGCAGAACTCTTTCCAGCAGATTGATAGCATCCGGGCCGGAAACACGGATCTGAGCCATGTGATCAATGTTGAAAATCGCTACTTTCTCTATTGCTTTGGCTTCTTCCAGAACCGAAGTCAAATAATTTACCGCCATTGCATATTCTCCGAAATTACTTCTTTTTATCGGTTCATATGCACGCCCCAGTCTATTTGCCAGTGTTTTCTGATACCATTCTTCTACCTCATATAAAGCTGTCTTTCTCGGATTTGCCGGGAAACCGAAACCAATCTGTTCCATCGAATTCTCCTTAACATTATTATCATTTCAGCAACTAAGGATTTGACCATCCTCTTTTTTGTAAAGAAGATTATTTGCGACTTTTGATTTTCAATCTTGACAAGATTTATTGATACTCAGCTTCTAAGTCACAGTAATTTTTTACAGGATCAAGAATGACAGAAATGATTAAAGTTTTGCTGAACGAATCGGATACGAAGTCTGTGCAGACATATTACAGTTTCATCAGATTGGAAGAACTGAATTACCGGACAGAAGTGTCAACATCGTTTGAATCGGTAAGAAAAAAACTTCCCCTGCTGATAAAAAATGCTGTTAGGTTTCGGACAATCAGAAAGCAGACCAGAAATGCAGAGATCAAACTGAGAGAATATAGGAATCGGATGGAAGAAATTGTTGAACTCTAAGGTTAAAACTCAAGATGAACGGATAAAAATCTTGCTGGCTGAAGATGATCTGGTTGATCAGATGGCTTTTCAGCGTTATCTGCAGGAAAACAATATCAATTATGATTACCATATCACCAGCTCTCTGGCTGAAACAATAACAGAACTCCAAAGAACAGCTTTCGATATCGTTATCACAGATTATAATCTGGGTGATGGGATCGCTCTGGATTTTTTTCCCTTTGCAGGATCTGCCATAATTATAATTGCCACAGGAGAAGGTACTGAAGAAATCGCCGTTAATGCAATGAAACAAGGGGCTTATGATTATCTGATCAAAGACAGAGACAGAAATTATCTAAAAGTACTTCCGATAACCGTTAATAATGCTATCAATTATCGCAGACAGCAGATTGAATCAAAACGAAATCTGGAAGATATCAAACAAAGCAGGAATTTTTTTCTGAGTCTGTTCAAGGGAAATCCGGAACCTTCAGTTTATCTCGATTCAGATCATAAAATTGTCGACATCAATCCCAGATTCAACCAGATCTTCGAATATGATCTTGCTGAGATCAAAGGAAAACATATCGACAGCCTGATCATCCCGACTGAAAATCTTGAAGAAGCTGCAGAACTTAATGTTAAACTCACAGAAGGATACGTTTATCACGATTCGGAAAGACTTACCAAATCTGGGCACAAAATAGCCGTATCCATTTCGGCAGCCCCGATCCTGGTTGATGGAAAGCAGATCGGCTCTTTCGTGATCTACAAAGATATCAGGGTTAGAAAAAAAATTGAAGAAGAACGTGAAAAACTCATTCTCGAACTGCGCAGAGCTCTGGAAGAAGTAAAAACCCTCAGCGATCTTATCCCTATCTGTTCTCATTGTAAAAAAGTAAGGGACGATAAAGGCTACTGGACTCAGGTTGAAGATTATCTGGCTAAAAAAGCCGATCTGAATTTCAGTCACGGCATCTGCCCCGATTGCATGGCATTGCTATATCCTGGTATCTATGAAAAAATGAAATCAAAAAAGGAAAAATCTGAATAAAAAAATGGGATGAATTCTCATCCATCCCACTGAATTTATCAATTGCGAATTTTTTTCTGAGTTTTTTCCGGATGTCTGTCCAGGTGAAGATACCGGTGGTAAACTGAATTTGCAAACTTCTTGATAACATTGGGTAAATCAGAACTATGCCAGATTTCCTTGAAATAATCATGATCTCTCAGCTCTCCATGAAGAGAAAAGTAGTTATCCGCAGCAGGATCAAATCTGATATCATCATCATTAATGCGGATCTCATGATCTTCAAAAACTCTTTTAAGGAATTTAGCTACTGTCATAGAAAAACAGTTTTCCAGATCAACTTTATCTTCAGAATTGTTGATCCCCTCCCTCATTTCATGAATGAATTGATTACCCAGGTTACTGAAAGAAATTTGACTTTTCATTCGACCTCCTGATTTTTCATTTTTTCTGATTATGGATATAATATAATGGAAAAAATTAACAGCAGCAAATTATCATTTACTTCTTGACGTCACAACTTCAATTTGATAATTTTTTTGCGTTTGTAATTAAAATTCGTTCTGAAAAAATTGAACAGGAGACGCAATGACTGGCGAGGAAATAAGAAAATACTGCCTGAAAAAACCCGGCAGCTGGGAAGATCTTCCATTCGATCCGGATACTTTGGTAATCAAAATCGGCAGCAAGATGTTTGCTCTGATTTCACCAGAAACAGATGCTAAGATCAGTCTGAAATGTGAGCCTTTGTATTCACTCGCGCTGAGAGAAAAATATCCGTCTGTCACGCCGGGATATTATCTGAATAAAAAACACTGGAATACGATCGTGCTTGATGGCAGTATTCCGATGGATAAAATCAAAGAATTGATCGATCTGTCCTATGAGCTTGTCTTTGCAAATTTAGCCGCCAGAGAAAAACTGGCGATAAATGAAACTGTTAAAACAGAAAACACGGATTAAACGATGACAAAAGATGTATTTTTTTATGAATTACCACCAGCAAGCAGCCTGGCTGAAAGAAAAAAAGCACTGCACACTGTGCTGGACCATTTTGATTTCTCCGGGATCTTTTCCAAACGTGACAAAGTAGCTGTAAAAACCCATTTTGGAGATGAAAATAACACTACTCACATAGCTCCAGAACTTGTAAAAATAGTTAACGACAAAATCAAAGAAAGCGGAGGATTCCCTTTTCTGACTGAGACTTCAACTCTTTATTCCGGTCCAAGGCATAATGCCATCAGCCACATGTCTCTGGCTTATAAACATGGTTTTACCTACGAAAACACCGGAGCTCCACTGATCATGGCTGATGGTTTGCTGGGAAATAACGAAATTACTGTTGCCATCAAAGGAGAATTATACGATCAGGTTAATATTGCCCGTGATGCCGTTCTCGCTGACGCGCTGGTACTTCTGTCTCATCCTACAGGTCATATCGTAGCCGGATTTGGTGCAGCACTTAAAAATCTTGGTATGGGTCTTTCCAGCAGAAAGGGTAAACTCCAGCAGCATTCCACGATCAAACCTTTTATTGATCCGGATAAATGCACTTTTTGCGGTCTCTGCCTGCGTTGGTGTCCGGAAAATATCATAATTGAGAACCAGGGAAAAGCTTATATTCAGGATGGAGCATGTGTCGGCTGCGGTGAATGTCTTACCGTATGTAAATTCGGAGCCGTAAAATTCAACTGGGGCGTTCAATCCAAAGATATTCAGAAAAGAATTGCTGAATATGCTCTCGGAGCTGTAGCTAACAAGCTTGAAAAAGCTGTTTATATTAATGTATTGACAGATATGACCAAAGAATGCGATTGTATGAACATAAAGCAGCGCCCGATTATCCCTGATCTGGGCATTCTTCTTGCCTTTGATCCTGTTGCCATTGATCAGGCTACGTTGGATTTAACTAGGCAGTACAATGGAGAAGATCTTGGTCGGTTGTC
>JAFGMF010000061.1 GCA_016927675.1 Candidatus Cloacimonadota bacterium | reverse complement strand
GTTCTGGTCTGATAATCCATCGCTTCATCAGTAAAAGTAAACTGCCTGTAAATTGGTTTATCCCACTTCCTGGTATAAGGAAATATCTCTGCTGTAACCCGGGCACTCAGTCCGGCTGCCGGATTGCCAAATAAATAGCTTGATTGCAGATCAGCCAGGAAAATTCCCTGCTCGGCTCTGATCCTTTTTTCCTCTGGCTTTATCTGAATCCTTAATCTCTCAGCAACAACCGTTTCAATTTTTAACTCATGAAAAAACCTGCTGTTTCCGGCAATAACAGTTGCTTCCCAGTTTCCGGTATCATCTTCAGGTTTTGTAGTAAAACTCAGATGATAAAAACCATCATCAGCAACCTTGATGGTCTCGTTGAGCACCTGTCTGCGCTGAGGATTTTTGATGATCACCGAGATCGGATGATTATCAGGGAAAGTATTGTCTTCGTTACGGATAATAATATTCAGATTTATCTCATCGCCCGGACGGTATACTCCTCTTTCTGTATAGATAAAAGCTTTGATACCGCCAGTTTCCCCGGAAACTCCTCCAACATCAAAGGTCGAATAATTCCACTGCATTTCATTCAATTTTATGATACTTCTCTGCCCGTTCTTTTCCGCTTCTATGTAAAATATCTCCTGATCAGGCAAAGCGATCTCACAAAATCCCTGACTATTTGTCCAGCCCTCTGCCAAGGTCTGATTTTGATAACTTTTCAGTTGAATACGACAGTTTGAAATGAAACTCGTCGTTAAAACATTATTTGTAAATATCTTAACTGAATTATTCTGCTTCTTGCAGGTAATACCGATATCACTGATAATCACAGGTTTATGGATCGTTCCGTTACGATAATAATATCCGCTGCGACGAGGATCTGTATAATAATAATCCCAGTTATTACCTTTATCGGGAGCCCGGTAGAGGATGTCCTTCTGCTGAAAAGAAAGATGGATCACATACAAGCCCTGATCATCGGATTTGAGCACTTCTGACAAATCCAGCTCATGCTCCAGCCACTGATTGTAAATTTCACCGACCTGAAGTTCCTCGGAATAAATCTCGAGCCCTACTCTCGTCATCTGATAAACAGGAAATTCCGTGCGTTTTCGAGAACTTTCCAGGTTAACATCCTGAAGAAACTGACAGAGATTATTGGCAAATACACGGGTTACTTTAAGCTGCACCCGGGCTACATTAAGGCTGCGAAATCTGATTTTTCCCTTATTATCAGTAGGGTTGAAGATCCCGTCATGCAGGAAAACTATCTGCGGTTTGAGATCACTGAAAGGCATGATTCTCTCAAAATCAGATCTGGATTTCTGGGCATAGATATTTTTTATTCCCTGCTTGATCAGAAGATGATATTCTTTGCCATATTCAAAATTACCGGTAACATTGATTTTGTTTCCGATCACCTGAATATTACGAGTCACTTCCGGCTCGATTACAATATAAGCCGAAGGATCAAAACTCGGATCAATCTCATCGGAAAATTCGATGATAAAGCCAGGATCTTTTTCATCAGCCATTTTTTTGATCAGGATCACAGCCATCTCATGAAGGGAACTTAATGTGAAGCTGCGTTCGTAGTCTTCCTCGAGATCAAGTTTTCTGGCATTGAAGATGATTTTCATCCCGGCTTCACTCTCCGATCGCAAAAAAAACTCGCTGCTGAAACTGAATCTGTTTTTTGAGGAATCTACCTGCTGCCAGTCCAGTTTTAAGAATTTATTGCCATGATATAGTTTTACGCCATCCAGCAACTCTTCAATTCCGGTTTTCAAATTGAAACCGACTTCACCTTCATATTGCAACAGATCCCTTGTCTCAGATGCTTTTTTCAGATCTGCCTGATAATAATTCAACTCTCTGCCGACAACAAAAAATTCAATATTCAAGGGTTCCAGCTCAATTCGCTCGGCTATCAACCCTGCAATATTGAATTTCCCCGTATATTTACTCCGGCTTTTTAAGGGAGAATCTGGAATGAAACTCAACGTATAAAGATCTTCCCAGATTAATTTACCCTTTATCGACGGTTTAAAAGTATAACTTACCCGGGTCTCTTCCTGTCCCACTTGATCAGCTGTGACCAGAGGAGAAACCATTTTTATCCGGATAATATCTTCCGGTGTGATGCTTCCGGAAACATGAGAACTGATGTAACGGGATAATTTGTATTCCTTTACCAGATCACCGGATGATTCGGTTCTGCTTGACTGCCGATCTTTCTCCGCCGTGCAGCTGAACAGCATTAAAACAGTAATAAAAACCAATAGAGATTTCAGGTTTTTTGGCATAGTTAACTCCCCAAAAAAAATTCTGTTAATTCCGTAATTTTTTTTTCTAAGCTGTTGACATTCTTGAAAACTCAAGTACAAATAGGATTTATTCTCTGAACGGTCAAACTAAATTTGTGCAAATATTTCCGTATCCAGATAAATAAACTTTCAGACCAAAGAAAGAAGCTCCAGGAAAGAAATATTTTCTTTTCTGCTAAAGAGTTGTCATACTAATTGACAAATATTCATGTCATTTTTTCCTGACTGGAAATAAATATGGGAACAATGATATCATGAAACGTAAATATCTCATTAACATTTTGATCTTTGTTATCCTGGCAGTCATTGC
>JAFGMF010000276.1 GCA_016927675.1 Candidatus Cloacimonadota bacterium | reverse complement strand
CCCGGTGTAAGGCTTTTCATCACCCTGACCCCGATAGCCTCTTCGCTTACTGAATTGATGAATTCCTTGACTATCCTGAAATTTACATCAGCTTCCAGAAGTGCTCTGCGGATCTCACGCATGGCATCACGAATATTCTGTTCGGTCAGTTTTCCATGACCTTTCAGCTTTTTCAGGATTTCTGTGAAATTATCCGTAAGATTATTCAGCATTGTCAGGATTTCCGCAGACTGTTGATCCGACCGGCGATATCTTCGGAAGTAAAAACATACGAACCCGCTACCAGAATATCAGCTCCAGCTTCTCTCAGCAAAGCGGCTGTCTGGCTGTTGATTCCTCCATCGACTTCTATTTCGACAGTCAGATTTCTGTCTTTAATAGCATTTTTCAGAATTTTAATCTTATCCAGGGCAATCGGCAGAAATTTCTGTCCGCCAAAGCCAGGGTTTACACTCATTATCAGAACAAAATCAAGATATTCCAGAACCGGGAAGATCAATTCTACGCTTGTTGCAGGATTGAGTGCTAATCCTGCTTTGACGCCATTATCCCTTAAATGAACAAGAGATCTGTGAATGTGAATAGCGATCTCCTGGTGAAAAGACACATAGTCAATTTTCTGATTGATCAGAAAATCGAGATAATTTTCGGGATTAGATACCATAAGGTGAACATCCAATGGCAGATGGGTTCTTTGTTTAATAGCTTTGATCAGGGGATTGCCAAAAGTCAAATTCGGGACAAAATGCCCATCCATGATATCGAGATGAATAAGATCCGCTCCTGCCTTTTCCAGTCTTATGATCTCTTGCTCAAAATTGAGGAAATCTGCAGACAGCAGAGATGGTGCAATTTTTATATTATCAGACATTTCGTCGCTCCGAACCGATTCTGAAAATAATATTTTCCAGGCCAATACCGGTAACCCTTTTCAAGTGCGCGATAATTCTATGTTTATCCAGAATCAGTTCCTGCATCCAGACATTATTGCTGACAGCTACAAAAAGAACATTATGCTCCAGCTTTACAAGCTTGGTTCTTTCTTCCAGCAGATTGCCTACAACGTCTCTCCAGGAAAATGCAATTCTTAACAGATCCTGATATTGTTCGCCGGCAAGATTGATCAGTAGATCAGAAAGAAGATTGCCAGCCCGGACAAAAGTCATTTTCAGTCTTTTTTAAAATAGAGGAACAGCCCCCACCAGGAAAAAGTAGCAACTGAGAGTATTGCCCAGTAAGCAGTACCCAGAGCATTATAAGCATTGGCAAAATAGAGCATCAAAAACTGAGTGGCAACAAATGCCGGAATTCCCGAGATAATTATCAGTAAAAGATATCCCAGTAATTTTGAAGTAAAACCCTTACTTTTTTCGTTATTAATCAACGAAACTGCAAAGATGCCCAATACGATCAATATTGCTGTGGCGATGAATAAAATCAGATTGTAGACGAAGGGTAGATTAATCTTCCTCAGAGCAATGATCGGGCTGAACAATGCCAGTAAAAAGAGAATTATCCCGAATAATTTGGTTATCAGATTAACTGCCTGGACGTTGGTTTCGTGTTTGCCCTGATGAGTTTTTACATAAAAATATACCAGACCAAAAACAACTAGGAAAAAAGCTGTAAAGACGGGCACGCCAACAGCCGGATTATCACTGGTAAAGCCAAGAGAACCGAATGCAGCCAGCAGAATTATCCAACCGATTATGCTCATAACTGTTTTAACCATCATGCTCAAGTTAACCTCCTTGGTTACTCTTTTTCAATCTTAACTTTTAATTGGGTTTGAATTTCCTGTGTAAAAACAATGGGAACCTCAAAAGAACCTATTTCCTTAAGATGTTTTTCAATAGATACGTGACTTTTATGGATCTCAATTTCTTTTTCTCCGAGTGCATTCACAATGTCTATTTCCGAGACCGAACCGAACAAATGATCATTTTCATCGGCTTTTCTGGAAAAAGTAAGTTCTACATTTTCCAGTTTTAAAACAAGTGCTTTATAATGATTTTCTATCTCAAGCCTTTCCAGTTCAGCCTGTTTTTTGATAGCTTCGATTTTTGCCAGGTTTGGTTTGCTTGCCGGGACTGCTATCTTCTGAGGAAGAAGGTAGTTTCTTGCATAACCTTCAGCCACATTAATCACACTACCGGCTTCACCCAGCTTGACCATATCTTTAGTCAATATTATCTTCATTTATTTCCTCCAATAATCAAATTTTTCTGAAATTAAACCAGATGTCAAACATCCCCATCAGAATTATCAACAGCAGCAGATAGGGATTCAACATCACTGCAACGATTAGTAAATATAACAGGAACCGGGATTTTGTAAAGAAATTTCCCCAGTAATGAAACAAGATGGAAATTCCCTGAATCAGAAAAAGTGGTGCCAGCATCAGTAGAACATTAACACCAGCCTGCCTGGTCTGTACAAAAACATAAAATATAAGTGCTGTAATCAAAAGGTAAACCAGAAAAAAAGGCATTCTGGTTCGCTTATGTTCCCACTTGGCCGATGTTTTTCTACTGAAAAGCAACGCTCCGAGATAAGCCGCAATAATGATCGTGAAACACCATAATCCCGGGAAGTAATTCACATATATGTTTTTTGCCTGATCAAGAATTTCCAGAGTTATCTGCCCGTTATTTGTTTCTCCATTCCCGATTAATATCTCCTGATATTGAGCAATGGCAATGTCGATCTGCCTGATAAAATGAGTTTTAAACAGATTCTGCCTTAAAATGGCATAGGCAAAATTCAATCCGGATATTCCCAGTAAAGCTCTCTGATAATCACTGGTTCTGAACAGAATTTTAAAAAAAAACCATCCTGTTATCCCAACTCCTATTATCAGATCAATCATAGTAAGATTATCGAGTATGCCGCTGATCCTGAAAAGAATCATAACTGCAAGAAACATTACCAGAAATGAACCGCTTTTTAATTCCTGATATTTACCACCTGCTGCAAATATAAAGATCAGCCCCAAAAAAGGGGATAATGCAGATAAAATACCTGCAATTACAACTATCAGTAACACTATTGATATAATTTTTCAGTATAGGATATCAACGCCATTTGACGGGCTTTCTTGATCTCTACAACAAGCCGTCTCTGATGCTTGGCACAGGTACCGGTAAACCTGCGGGGAGATATTTTCCCGCTCTCTGAGATAAATCTTCTCATCAGATTGACATCTTTGTAATCAATGGAAACATCACGATTCTTACAGAAAAAACATACTTTCTTACGGAAAAAGAATTTGTTTTTTCCACCCTGTCTCATGTCCCTGGATGGCTTCCCTCTGAAAGTTTTTCCCGCTTTCCTTTTATCTGGTTGTGATCTTTTGAAATCTTCCTGTTCTTCTCTATTTTCTATCTCATTGTTTTTTTCGATTTTTTCTTCTGTCATTTCTATCTCCTGATTTCATTAAAATGGAACATCATCATCTGTTACACTGCTGATCGGTTCAGAGTGATTATCATCTGATTCGTTTTGATTTGCGGGATATGCTCCCTTCTCGAGGAAATTGACCTTACTGGCAATTATCTCTGTTACTTTACGATTCTGATTATCCTTGTCTTGATAAGTTCTTGTCTTCAGATATCCCTCAATAATTACTGGACTCCCCTTATGAAGACTTTCCGCACATTGTTCGCCCTTTTTACTCCAGACGACAACGTCGATATAGCTTGTCTCCTGCTGCCACTCACCATCTTTCTGATAGTTCCTGTCAAAAGCAAGGGAAAGCCGGGCAACAGGTGTACCATTGGGAGTATAACGTATTTCAACATCACGTGTTAATCTTCCACTGATAATGACATTGTTGATACGCGGTAATCTCAATTCTGCGACCATAAAAACTCCCTTATTCTTTTACCAGAATGTTGTAGCGGATCAATTTCTCATCGATCCGAAGTCCTTTTTCAAAATCCTTGATCAAACCCGGGTCTAAACTGTAATAGTTCACGAAGTAATGACCCTCTTTCATTTTTTTGATCTCATAAGCGAGATTTCGTTTACCCCACTCATCAGTTTCCACAATCTCACCGCCATTTTTTTCGACAAAAGACAATAATCTGCGATTCTCTTCTTTTGCCTCTTCTACGGTTAAAGTTGGGATAATGATAAACATGCTCTCATACTTGTTCATTGATTCCTCCTCTGGTCTTTTCGATCCTGAGCTTACGGATTTGCTCAGAATAGGATTCTTTATTTTTACTATACACATCTAGCATCTGATTAAAATCGGCATTTGTGTAGCAAGATATCAATTCTATCACAAAATCGCCTGCCAGATTTAATATTTTTACTTCTTCTGATCCAAAATCTGAAAGAACATATTCAGCAAGATCAAGGTTTCCGGGAGCATTTACTCCAATTCTGAGCCTGTCAAATTCTGTATGACCAAGAACTGCAGCAATAGATTTTAAGCCGTTATGCCCGCCGGGACTACCTTCCTGGCGGATTCTGATTTCACCCAGGGGCAAATAGACATCGTCGACTAACACCATGAATCGATCCACTTTATAATTCATCATAAGAGATTGCAAAGCCAATCCACTTCTATTCATATATGTGTTTGGTTTAGCAAGCAGAAGCTCTTTATTCTGCGCTAACCAATACAGTCTTTTCCTGGTAAATTTAAGTCCCTGATGGGCAGCACATCTATCAACCATATAAAACCCGGCATTATGTCTGTTAGCATGATATGCATCACCGGGATTCCCCAGCCCCAGAATCAGGATCATTATTCTGTTGGTTCTTCGCCGACTTCCTCAGATTCCTCTGCTGTTTTATCAACTTCTTCACCAATTCCTTCTTCTACTTCTTCCTTAGGTGCCCTGATGGCAACAAGAGTAGTTTCGAGAGGAGTTTTGGTTTCTATATTTTCCAGATTGATATCAGCCAGATGAATAGTCTCACCCATTCCGAGGTTGCTCACATCAATTTCGATCTCTTCCGGTATATCTTTAGGCAGGCAGGATATTTCCAGCTCTCTAACCAGAATTTCCATAAGACCGCCTTCAGATACGCCAACAGGATCCCCGACGAATTTCAGGGGAATATTTAAAGTTAAAGCTTTCCCTTCATGTAATTCCAGAAAATCTATATGCATGATATCCTGACTTACAGGATGTACTTGCTTATCTTTGATAATGGTTTTATAGTTTTTACCATTAACCTCAATATCAAAAAAAGCCATTTCGCCGATAGTTTTTTTATAAATTTTCCTGAATGGGATACTTTCCATGATGACCCTGATCCCCTCTTTGCCATCACCGTAAATTATCCCGGGAATGAAACCATCTTTCCTGATTTTTTTCAGATCAGATTTTTTCTCGTTGTTTCTAATTTCTGCTTTGATCTTTACATTCATCTAATTCCTCCATAAACATCCGGGGTTAACTACCTGAAAAGGATGCTTAATGATTCCTCTACATGTATTTTTTTAATAGCAATCGCCAGTAATTCGGCAATTGTAATCTGGACTATTTTGTTACATCTCGATTTTTCTTTGCCTAAGGGAATCGAATCTGTAATAAACAGTTTTTCTATCGGAGAATTCTCTATATTCTCCACTGCTTTACCTGATAATATCCCGTGAGCACAAGCCGCATATACTCTCTTAGCACCATTTTCCGCAATTTTTTTTGCCATTCGGGCGAGGCTGCCGCCGGTATCTATGATGTCATCAAATAATAATGCGTCTTTATCCTTTACATTACCAATCACGTTAAGCACCTCAGCCTTGTCGTCGTTTCCGAGCCTCCGTTTATCTCCAATAGCCAGATCACAATTGAGCTTCTCACTCATTATTCTCGCCCTGGCTGTACCCCCGGTATCGGGTGAGACAACCACCAGATTACTCAGGTCCAGATTGGCCTGCAGATATCTGGCAAAAATCGGCATGGAAGACAAATGATCCACAGGAATATTAAAAAAACCCGGTATCTGTTCTGAATGAAGATCCATGGCCACAATCCTGCTGGCTCCCGCTGCAGAAAGGAGATCTGCCACAAGCTTCGCGGTTATCGGTACCCGGGGTTGATCCTTTTTATCAGAACGCGCATAGGCAAAATAGGGAATCACACAGTTAATATTACGTGCAGATGCCCTTTTCAGAGCGTCAATCATAATCAGCAATTCCATCAGATTATCATTTACCGGATAACACGTAGGCTGAATAATAAATGTATCCGCACCCCGAACATTCTCATTTATTTTCACAAAAGTATTATCGTTGGAAAACTTGAATACTTTTGCATCACCCAGTGGAATTCCTGTTAACCTGGCAACTTCAGTCGCCAGCCTTAGATTAGCATTACCGGTAAATATCTTCAATTTTGAATACATTTTATAAGCTATTATTCATCCGATTCCATTGGATCGTCCATTGAATCACCCGACTCAGCAGCGCTCAGTGCATCCTGAAGGACTTCTTTATATTTATCTATAATGATCTTTTCTACTTCATTTCTGGTATCGGTATTGATGGGATGTGCAATATCTCTGTATTCTCCGGTACTCACCCGTCGACTTGGCATAGCCACGAAAAGGCCGTTCTTCCCTTCAATCACTTTTATGTTGCGAATAATAAAGGCATCATCGATGACTATGTTTACGAAAGCTTTCAGCTGATTACTTTCTCTGATAAAAACTTTTACATCAGTAATGTTCATAATGTACTCCTTTCCTTAGTTTTAGTTATGCAATTCCAATAATTATTCTTACCGAAATATTCCGCAGAATTTCTGATCTGGTAAGGATCAGAGAAAAATCCTATGACCGTAGGTCCGCTACCTGATAAAATTGATTTGATTGCACCATGTTCCAGCATCAAATCCCTGATTTGCCTTACTTCTTGGTAACGCTCTAGGATTTTCTGTTCCAGACCATTATAACATAAATTGACGTCTGCCGTATCCAGAAGCTCACGCCAATCTTGATTATGCTCTTTCGATGGTTCTGCCAGTTCATAAGCTTCCCGGCTGGAGATCCCGAATTCTGGTTTTACCAGCAGAACATTATCAATGATAAGATCTTTCAGAGGAGTGATCAGCTCTCCTCTACCCTCGCCAAGGGCGGTTCCTCCGGTCAGAAAGAAATTGAGATCACTTCCAAACAGAGCAGCCGTTTTCTGCATTTCCATGTCAGACAGGCCAAGTTCCCACAGTTCAGACAGTGCTGTTATCGTTGTGGCAGCATTACTGCTACCGCCACCTAAGCCGGCTTCAACGGGTATCTTTTTTTCCAGAGTAATTTCAACTCCACTGCTCACGTTATATTTTTCCTTGAGAAAGACCGCAACTTTGTAAATTATATTATCTTCTGGTTTTACAAAGTCAATGTTTGTCAAAATCCTAATGCTGTTATTTTTTGTCAAAATAAAATTTATCCGATCAGCAAGCTGGATTTCTGAGAATATTGTTCGAATTTGATGATAGCCATCGGCTCTTTTAGCCAGGATATCAAGAAAAAGGTTTATTTTTGCGTGCGAATTTAGGGAGAAATCTTTTCTTCTTCTCTTCTTTTTTTCCATAATAGTAATAATAATAATAGTTATACTCGTAACTGCTATAGTATTTCTGAGGATAAATTCCGTTAATAATTGCTCCGGAAATTGTAATATCGATATTTTCCAATAATTCCTTGGCTCTTTTGATCACCATTTTATCAGCTCTTCTGATTCTGACAACGAGTGTGAGCATATCTGTTTTTCTGGCAAGAACCATAGTGTCTGTTACGGCAATGACCGGGGGAGAATCGAGCAGAATGTAATCATATTTACTTTTTAATTCTGCCAGAGCTTCATCCATGCGGGGAGAACCGAGTAATTCTGAGGGGTTTGGCGGTATATATCCGCTGGTAATAATTTTCAGGTTGGGAATATCGGTGGATTTAACAAAAGTGTCCAGTTTTGCCTGAGGATCAGTAAGATAATCACTGATCCCATTTTCTTTTTTAAAACTGAACAGGTTATGCACCATCGGACGGCGCAGATCAAGGTCAACCAGAATGGTTTTAGCTCCTGTCTGAGCAAGTGCTATCGCCATATTGGAATGGATCGTTGTTTTCCCTTCTTTCGGGCCGGCACTGGTAATTACTACAGACAGGGGTTTATCGGGTATTTTTTTGGATATGATATTTGTTCTGAGGATTCGAAAAGCTTCCGAAGCTGAAGATTTCGGAGCATAATTTGTGATCAGCCTTGCTTCGATCTGTTGTTTAAATTGTTCCAGTTTTTTACGGTCAGAGTCATTTTCAAGATCCATGGCTTTATCGATCTCCTCAATATCGCTTTCAGAAACACTGATATAGGGGATAGTCCCCAGGATGGGAAGACCAACATATTTCCTGACATCGTCAAAAGTAGTGATCTTGGGATCGAAAGAATGCAGCAATAATGCTGCGCCGACGCCCATTCCGACACCGAGCATCAAAGCAATGATCATATTCATTTTTTTGTTTGGTTTTATCGGAGCTGATGGTGTGCGAGCTTCTTCTACTATCCGGATATTACCCACTTTTGATTTCTCAGCAATCTGAGCATCAGCATACTTCTCTTTCAGCATGGTAAATATCTTAACGTTTATTGCGTTGTTTCTCTCCAATCGAGCAAGTTCAACTTCAGTATCGGGAAGCACTGCCATTCTTCTGTTATTTTCTTCAACGGCCTGCAGGAGACTGTTGACTTTTGATTCATTGATGTTTTTATCCATTCTGGCGGCAGATATTTTTTCGATCAGATTACTGCGATATTTAAGAGGATCACTTGATCCTGATTTAACACTGATTATCCTTTTAATTTCACCGTTAAGTTTTTCTTTTCCATTCTCAATGGTTTTACTCAGAGAAACTAATTCGGGATGGTTTGGAGAATAATCTGATCTTGTCAGTAAATTAACATATCTGCTCTGGTTTTGAACGATCTCATCCTTCATTTTTTCCAGCAATGGTGATGTTAAAATAGAATTAACGTCTTCCAGTAATTCATCCTGGGAAGAGAGCTCAGCCTGAAGGTAAGTCAGATTATCATTGGAAACCTTGAGATCGATCTCGGCGGCAGACAGCAGAACCTCAATTTCTGAAGATCTTTCGATCAATTTTTGTGTTTCCTCAGACAGAATAGAAATGCCATGTTCGATCTTATAAGCGCGGAGATCTTCTTCGGAAGCCCGTAAGCGCCGGTCTTCTTCATCAAGCTGATTGGCGAGAAATTCTCTGGTACTGCGGAATTCGATCCTGGCATAATCGGTATCCTGCTGGATCAAGGCATTGGCTAAAGCATTTGCAACTTCCCGGGCTTCTTCAGGGCTGATGGACTGAAAATTGATGATCAGAATATCGGTATCTCTCTCGGTTACAACAGACATATTGTTTCGGAGATAATTCTCCGGGTTTCCCATTGAGCTGATTGGCAATGATTCATAATTGCTCGATTTCTGAAGAAACTGATGTGCTATTTTAAGAACAGGAATGCTTTTTAAAATATGAATATTATTATTGATTGAAGAAGTCCTGTTACTATATGTGGAAAATAGAAGATTGTTTGAGACTTTGTCTTCGATCAATACTTTTGCAGTAGCATTATAAATTCTGGGAGCTCGGGCAGTGTAAATAAAGCTTGATCCGAAAACAACAAGAAAGATCAGAATTACCAGCCACTTGTATCTGTTTATCGTATGTAAATAATCTGTTAACCTTAATTCAGGCTCTTCAATATTTTCAATAAATTCGTTCTTCATCTTTTACCTTCTATTTGATCTGAAGTATCAGATTGTAGGCACTTAATACTATAACCAGTTTGGAAAGCCAGTCTGTAACCTTGGAAAAAGCATAAAAAGATGTCCCCGAAACAACAACAGTATCTTCCGGTTTCATGGTTGGAATCAAATTTTCATTTCCTGTTTCAATATATTCCTTTAAATTTACCCAGATCACCTTTTCTCCATCTGCAGTCGGCCGGATAATGCGGACTTTTGATAATTTGGCATTTTCCGTAGGGCCGCCGGCACTTGAAATAAGAGTGAGTAAATTTGTATTATCGGGGATTATATACATCCCGGGATTTCTGACCTGCCCCCAGATGTATGTCTTGATCTTGAGCTGTTCGGAACCGGTAAGATTTCCTGAATAAAGATAAATTGATCCTCGGTTCATTTCTGAACCAGTCTCAAACTGAGCATAAAAAGAGCTGGTAATCAGCACAATTATACAAATTAAGACAAATTTTTTCATCGTTTTCTCCAAAGTTTGACAAAAAGAAATGCCGTTTGATCTTTAGTCAAGCAATTCCTTTATCTTACCAATATCTCATATTCATAAGATTCTGATCCTGAGTGGATCTGGTAAAGCTGTCCGTTAACCTCTTCCGTCATAATTACAGGCGTAAAACCATCTACCCGCCAACGTAAAATGCCGCCTTCAAAATCAGGACCTCCGTACTCAACGGCAGTATCTTCATAATCAAGAGGTGTATAGGTCCAGATCAAATTGTAATTTTCATCAAAAATCAGCAGTCTGGTGGTCGATGGTGCCTGTTCTCCGGTCAGTTCCCATTCAAAGAGCAGGTTGTTCAAGGTATATGTGCCCGGATTAATCGGTTGGATCGGAACGTGTTTATCCATCAACTTATAACAGACAGTATCGGATTTCGTCCAGTTCCCGGCAATATCAATAACTTTAAGATAATAGAACCAGTTAAATCCCAATAGTCCGCTCGATTGGTCAAAATAAAACTTATTATCGGGAGTTGTTTCATCAATTTTTGTGGTAAAATCGTACTCTTCTCCACCATTGAGCAGATATTGCTGATAGGCGGAATAATCCTGCAGGCTGAAACGGTAAACTTCGACTTTTTCCAGATCGTTATCAAGCAGATGATCCCACTGGATCTGGATCCAGTTTCCGCCCGGGAGTGCATCGATACCATTATATTCCATCTCTTCATCAAGGTAATAGTTTATCGTCTGCCCGCCAATCATATCACCTGTATCACCCAGGTGATGGATCAGATTCGGTTTCAGCGGAGGAATATTATCAACGGCAAATTTCTCCTCTCCTGAACATCCCAGAAGAATCAAGATAACAAGCATTACGGGAATTGCACAACGGATCATAATCCCTCCTAAAAATTTACTCTCAGGCCGACTCGATTTGTATTGCCAAGAACATTTGTTAAAAAGGCATAATCAAGCATGAAATCATAGATTTTCAGACTCATTCCAGCAGAGATATTCTCACTGTAATATCCTCCTCTGACACCGAGAAAATCTTTATAGAGAAATTCGATCCCGTAATGATTAACAGTTTCATAGACAAAATCGGAATCTGTGCTGAGGATGAGTTCTGAATCAAGAAAATTCAGTGGTTGAATCAGGGCAAAGCCCAGCTTGGTGTTGAATAAGATTTTATCTTTGTGTTTTGATTCCAGATCCTCCCAGGAGATAACAGTACCGCCTATATCCTGAAAATTCATACCCATTCTGACCTTGCCAAGCCAGTCAACATCAAAGAGAACGGACATATCGGTCGCCGCGATGAAAGATAGATCAAAGCCTGTTCCTGTACCGAAAAAATCATAGATATTTCGTTTGATATATTTAACGTTCCCACCGAAATAAAAATCCAGAGGTAATTCATAGAAAAGCCAGCCCATGTTGAATTGATAATGAAGATGCTTGGCAAAAGCAAACTGAAAGAGGTCATCGGTACTGTTAAATTTATCGTCCGGGATGCCGGCTTCGTACAGAATCCAGTCAAGATCGTTAGCGCGTTGATCCACATTCGTTCCGACAATGTTTTCTTCTGAGAAAACAGGTATTTCTTCGATCGTCAGGCGAGTCCAGTTAAAGCCAATCGTAACTTCATTGGGTAATCCCTGGCAGAAGGAGAAATTGTCGTAATACGCTAATCCATCATACAGGAAAGCGCGCATCAGATTGATATCGGTTCCTCTGATCTGAGAAATTCCCGCAGCATTCCAGTAGATAGCTGAGCCATCATCGGCTATTGCCGAAAAAGCTCCACCCAGACCCAGGGCTTTTACACCGGAACCGATCTGCATGAAATCACCGGCATATCTTCCGGCTCTCAGATTAATCATCAAACTGAGCAATAAAACAGAAAACAGTATTTTTTTCATATTTCCAGCCTTTATTTAAGGATCGCCATTTTCTGGGTCTTTTCTATTTTCCTGCCATCTTTCTTTGCTGTCATTCTATAAAAATAGATCCCATTAGCAAGATAAATTCCATTTTCATCCCGGCAATCCCAGCCGAGTACTGTGCGCGGGAATTCATGATAACCGACCCCGGTGGGTAAATTACGGAATGTTTTTACCAATCTGCCGCTTACCGTATAAATCTTCATGTAAACATCGTCGGCATCATCTGTAAGGATATAAATGAATCTTGTTCGACCTTCATTTTCTGAACTGATGGTTTTTGATACTACCGGATTGGGATAATTAGACAACCTGATCAGATCGAAGTTGGTACTGACTTCAAAGGTGATGTCAAGACT
>JAFGMF010000060.1 GCA_016927675.1 Candidatus Cloacimonadota bacterium | reverse complement strand
GATACGTCTCCGGCAGTTGCCGGATCCTACTTCCGACTTCGTTCCGAAGGTTTTCGAAACTACGACGGGACAGGCAGTGTGACAGGGGTTATTAAAGCACATGAAAAATTGTTCTATAAATAAAGAAAGTGTTAATCCAGGTTATATTTACCTTTATGCAGATAGATAATCTCTCGTGAAAAGAGCTTTACTTAAGACTGATCTGCTGCTGTTCACAGCTTCTGTTATCTGGGGTTTTGCTTTTGTAGCTCAGCGCAAAGGCATGGAATTTATCGGTCCCTGGAGTTTTAATGCTGCAAGATTCAGCCTTGGTTCTTTGTTCATCCTGTTACTGCTTCTGAAGCGAGAACAATCTTTTTGTAAAATATTTTCCGGTTTACCATCATTTGGCTGGCTGATCACAGGTTTCGCACTGTTTATCGCTTCATCTTTACAGCAATGTGGAATAGTATTTACAACTTCCGGGAAAGCTGGTTTCATCACAGGGCTTTATGTGGTTATCGTACCATTGTTAGGCATTTTCATCAGGCATAAAACGAACATTGCCACTTGGATCGGAGCATTTCTCTCTGCGGCAGGATTGTATTTGTTAACGATTAACAGTGATTTCAAGCTGATCACCGGTGATCTGCTTGTTCTCGGCAGCGCTTTTTTCTGGGCTATACATGTTCTGCTGGTAGATTATAATGTCAAAAAAAGCGATTACCTTTTACTTGCCTTTTATCAATATTCTCTAACTGCTATTCTCAGTCTGGGAATTGCGCTTTTTTCCGAAAGGATATCTTCTGGCGCCATGTTATCAGCCTTGCCGACTATCGGTTATGCAGGAATATTTTCTGTCGGAGTGGCTTTTACCCTGCAGGCTCGGGCTCAACGGGATGCACATCCTGCTCATGCCGCCATTATCCTCAGCCTGGAAGCAGTTGTCGCTTTACTGGGTGGTTGGATGATCCTCAATGAATCACTTTCCGGGCGCGCCTTACTGGGCTGTTCCCTGATGCTGACCGGGATGATCGTATCTCAGATATACCTGTTTAAAACCGGGAAAAGACCGGCAGCTTCGGTTAAATAGGATTACTCTGCATTTTTTTTCCTATACAGGATCCATTCAAATTCATTCTTTACAGAAAAAAGGTTTTCACTTTTCTGTTTCTGAAAAATAAGTTGTTTCTGAAGAACAGATTCAGGATTAAATTATCCGAGTTGATGGGGAAACATTATTACTTGTTGAGGAGATATTGCAATGGTAAAGAGTGAAGCATATCAGAGGATCTATCAGGTAATTCGTCAAATCCCTGCAGGACAGGTTGCCACGTATGGACAGATCGCCGATCTGGCAGGATATTCCCGGTTGGCGAGAATGGTAGGTTATGCTTTACATGCTGCAACTGCGGATGAAAATCTTCCCTGGCATCGGGTAGTTAATGCCCGGGGCAGAATAAGCCTGCAAGATGAAGACGGCAGAAAAATGCAGGAAGCGATGCTCAAAAATGAAGGTGTTAGTATTAACAGAGATGGTGTGATCGATCTGAAAAAATTTCTCTGGAAAGGCTGAACTTTTTTCAGACGGATAAAAGATGGAGTCATAATTGTATGATCTGATTGTTATTGGTGGCGGACCGGCTGGAGCTACTTTTGCGAGAAATATCTCGGATAGATATAAAACACTGCTGATTGACAGAACGAATAAGCAGGGAAAATGCTGTGGCGGATTGATAGCACCGGATGCACAAAAGATGCTGGCCAGCTTCGATATGGGAATTCCAAGAAACATAATGTCTGATCCTCAATTGTTTTATGTGCGCGCCTACGATCTGAAAACAGGCAAGTATCGCAATTATCAGAGGCATTATACCAATGTTAACAGATCAGATCTGGATAATTATCTATTAGAATCCGTACCACAAACAGTAGAAATTAGAAAAAATACGATTTATATCAGCCATGAAGTAAATAATAAAATCGTAACCGTCTTTGTCAAAACAGGTGATATAATCGATCAACTGCAGTGTAAAATCCTGGTTGGAGCAGATGGGGCATATTCGCAGGTGCGCAAAACGGAATTCAATGATTTTAAAAAAATGAACAAATATCTTGCTATTCAAGGTGAATATGAAAACAAAATAGGCATTAATCATTTCGGTGTTTTTTTTCATCCCGGGATTACCGATTTCTACTCATGGCTTATACCTAAAAGTAATAAGATTTTGATCGGAGGCGCATTTATTGAAGGGGATAATCCAAGAAAAAAATATCATGATCTGATCCAGAGTATTAAATCGATTGGCTATGAAATAGACGAACCGGTCAAGATAAATGCAAGTTATCTAATCCGACCTGGGATAAAAGATATTAAAACGAATGGTGTTCAAACAGCATTGATCGGAGAAGCCGCAGGGTTTATCAGTCCAAGTTCAGCCGAAGGTTTAAGCTATGCCTATAAAAGTGCTTTTCTGCTGACCAGAGCTATGAACATTTCATTTGATGGCTGGAGTAAAAGATATCAGAAATATTCCCGCGGATTAAAAATTAACATTTTCCAAAAATCATTAAAGGGATTGTTAATGTACAATGAAGTGACAAGAAATATAATTTTCAGGTTGAATATTGGATCTGTAAAGATTCATGACAGGCAATAATTTTTTTCTTTCTGATTATCTGAACACAGGAGCTAGTAATACTGATAATGATAAGAGGAGGTTGAATGCTGCACAAGATCAATCCGGTCACTGCTGAAAGCTGGCAGAAATTACAGGATCATTATAAGGAAATGAGTAAAATTATGATGAAACAGCTTTTTCAGGAAGATGAAGAAAGATTTACCAGGCTTCATCTACTTTTTGAGGATATTCTGGTGGATTATTCCAAAAACATTGTGAATGAAAAAACTCTGGAATTGCTTTGTGAGCTGGCAGATGAACTTAAATTAAAAGATTCTATCGAAGCGATGTTTCGGGGCGATAGGATCAACGAAACTGAAAATCGGGCAGCTCTTCACACTGCTTTACGCAATCTCAGCGGGGCACCTGTTTTTTTAGATGGTAAAAACGTAATGCCCGGAGTGAAAGAAGTGTTAAAAAAAATGGAAATATTTTCCGGGAAAATTCTTTCCGGTGAATGGAAGGGATTCACAGGTAAAAAGATTTCGACTCTGGTAAATATCGGGATAGGGGGTTCCGATCTGGGTCCCGTGATGGTTACGGAAGCACTCAAGCCTTATTGGAAAAGCGGGATAAAACCTTATTTCGTTTCCAATATAGATGGCACTCATATATCGGAAACCCTTAAACATATTGATCCGGAAACAACACTTTTCATTATTGCCTCCAAAACATTTACAACTCAGGAAACTATGACCAATGCTCATACAGCGCGACTCTGGTTTCTGGATAAGGCTTATGATCAGGAGCAGATCAAAAAACATTTTATTGCCGTTTCCACCAATCGTGAGGAAGTCGTAAAATTCGGTATAGATCCCGAAAACATGTTCGAATTCTGGGACTGGGTCGGTGGAAGATATTCTCTCTGGTCTGCAATTGGATTATCCATCGCCTGCACAATTGGCTTCAGCAATTATCAGGATCTTCTTGCCGGTGCCGAAGCAGTGGACATCCATTTCAGAGAAAAACCTTTTCGGCAGAACATCCCCGTTATACTTGCCTTGATCGGAATCTGGTACAATAATTTCTGGGGAACAACATCTGAGACGATCCTGCCTTATGATCAATATATGCATCGCTTCCCTGCTTATTTTCAGCAGGGAAATATGGAAAGTAACGGAAAGAACGTTGATCGAAAAGGAGAAACTGTAAATTATCAGACAGGACCGGTCGTATGGGGAGAAGCCGGAACTAATGGACAGCATGCATTTTATCAGTTGATTCACCAGGGTACGAAGACGATCCCCTGCGATTTTCTTGCTCCGGCCATTAGCCATAATCCCCTGGGAGATCATCATCAAAAACTGCTGGCGAATTTCTTTGCTCAGACAGAAGCACTGATGCTTGGCAGGACCAGAGATGAAGTACGCAAAGAAATGGAACATTCCGGATACAGCGAAGCCGAGATCGAAAAAGAACTGCCTTTTCGGGTATTTCCGGGTAACAGACCGACCAATTCGATCCTTTTCAGAAAATTGACTCCCCGGGTTCTGGGTAGCCTGATCGCGATTTATGAACATAAAATCTTTGTTCAGGGAGTTATCTGGAATATCTACAGTTTCGATCAGTGGGGAGTCGAACTCGGTAAGAAACTGGCGAAAACGATTCTGACTGAATTGCAGAACGAACAATCCGGTTTTGATCACGATTCTTCTACGCGTGGTTTGATGGATCAGTTCAGGAGCTGGGATAACAATGAGTAGATTTTGCAACGGTCTCCCGGCGAATCAGGATAATATAAAATCAACCGGAGAGCGATTATGAGTAATCTGGATTTAATCGAAAGGATCGAACTGATTTATGGGGATATTACTAAATTAGAGGTAGAAGCAGTGGTTAATGCTGCAAATTCAACATTATTGGGCGGTGGTGGCGTTGATGGAGCGATCCATCGGGCTGCCGGACCGGAGCTGTTGAAAGAATGCAGAACTGTTGGCGGATGTCCAACAGGTGAAGCTCGTCTGACAAAAGGGTATAACCTGCCGGCGAAATATGTGATCCATACCGCAGGACCTGTCTGGCATGGGGGAAATCAGCGGGAAGAACAGCTTCTGGCTGAATGTTATCGGAACAGTCTTCAACTGGCATCAGCCAAAGCTGTGAAGAAAATAGCATTTCCCGCAATCAGTTGCGGAGTATATCGTTTCCCGCTGGAACGGGCAGTTAAGATAGCATTCAGCGAGACGCTGGGATTTCTAAAGAACAATCGATATCCGGAAGTGGTGATATTTGTAAGCTTCGGAGAAAAAAGTTACAGATATTATCAGGAAGAGATGCAGAGATTGAGATTACGCTAAAAGAACAACTAATAATCTTATCAGCACCTCGCATTACTACCTGAAGATAACATATTTGCTAATAAACTATTCTACTTTATAATATTTTTATTGACACTATTGTTGGGGAAAATAAAAAAGGCAACCTGAAAGGAGGAGATATGTCAAAATCTGATATGGTTGTACTGGGTTTTCTTCATATTAAACCTATGTATGGTTATGAAATCATCCAGTTTCTCCAGGAAAGAGAGCTGGATGTCTGGGCGGGTATTAAGATGGCTTCGGTTTACAAAGCGCTGCATCGGCTTGAACAGAAACAGTATATCACCGGCAAACAGATCACCGAAGGCAATAATCCTACCCGTACCGTATTTTCTCTTACTTCAACCGGGATAGATTATTTCAGGAAAATTCTTTCG
>JAFGMF010000059.1 GCA_016927675.1 Candidatus Cloacimonadota bacterium | reverse complement strand
GTAATTGATCCTTTCAGTCTACTGGAAGAGATCAAATCACTTCAAGATCAAGGGATTGATTTTACAAACAGATTCCTGATAGATCCCAGGGCGGGAGTTGTTCTTCCCCTCCATCAGATACTTGATACTTCGGAAGAAGATATTTCAGCTGAGAATAAAATCGGCACTACCCGTCGTGGTATAGGTCCTTGTTATTCCGATCTGATCGGAAGGCGAGGTATCCGCATAGGTGATCTTTACGATCCCACTTATCTCAGAGAACGCATTTCCCGGCTGTATAAGTTTCACGATCACCCGACCACTGAGCTGAATCTGCTTCTGGATCGGCTACATACAGCAGCAGCTCAATTGAAACCCTTCCTGCAGCATATTCCCTATTATCTTTGGAATATCAGATACAAAAAAATCCTTTTTGAAGGAGCACAGGGAACTTTATTAGATGTTATTTTCGGAACCTATCCTTATGTAACTTCATCGCATACTCTGGTCGGAGGAATTTCTATTGGCACCGGTTTCCCGGTAAAAGGTATCAAGAAAATAATTGGAGTATACAAATCTTATTTTACTCGTGTAGGAGAAGGTCCTTTCCCTACAGAGCTGCATGATCAGACAGGAAGTCTCATTCGTGAAAAAGGAAATGAATTTGGTTCAACCACAGGAAGGCCCAGGCGTTGTGGCTGGTTTGATGCCGTAGCGGCAAGATATTCCGCCATCATCAATGGGGTAGATGAAATTGCTTTGACCCTTCTTGATGTACTAAGCGGTTTCCAGACCATTAAAATCTGTACCTCTTATCTATTGGCGGGAGAAAGCAGTACTGTTTTTCCGGCAAATACGAGGGACTTATTCCACGCTGAGCCACAATACCTGGAATTGCCCGGCTGGGAAGAAGATATCTCTGGTTTAAGAAATTACAATGATCTTCCCAGGGCTGCCAGAGATTATCTGGAAACTCTGGAGGAATTACTGGAAAGAAAAATCAGTATGATCTCCGTTGGTCCCGATCGAGAACAGATAATCTTCAAACCATAATAAATTTCTTGACAGTTGATTGGCGTGCAAGAATTTAACATACTTTGTTTAAAAAGTTAAATTATATAGAGTTAGGTAGATATATCCGGGCTTGACATGGAAAAGGAGATGTAATGAAAAGAACTTATCAGCCACATAATAGAAAACGTCGTAATAAACATGGTTTTCGTGCCAGAATGGCAAATAAGGCTGGTCGCAAAGTATTGGCCAGAAGAAGAAACAAGGGAAGATCTCGGCTTACAGTCAGTGATGAATGAGATGGATAACCTCTGGAAAAGAGTTTAAAGAAATTTATCAAAAACATTATACGCTTTCTGGAGATCTTTTCATCGTCTTTGTTCAAAGATCTGATCTTGAAAATGATCTTGCTGTTGGCATAATAACAAATAAAAAAATCGGTAAAGCTGTAATCAGGAATAAGGTAAAGCGGCGTGTCAGAAGTTTTCTTCGACAAAATGTTTCAGAACTTAAGGGCATAAAACTTATCATCAAGGCTAAACCGGAAGCTGCCAGAGCTTCCTGGCAGGAGATCTGCTTGAATCTAGGCAAGTTATTGTTTGAATTAAATTAATATTAAATGAATATCCTAAATAAATGTGTCATATTTTTGATCAGTTCCTATCGGAAACTGATCTCACCTGTATTACCACCATCCTGCCGCTTTCGACCTACCTGCAGCGAGTATAGTTTACAGGCATTTACCAAATATGGTTTTATTAAAGCATTGAATCTTTCTGTTCACCGTATCCTGCGTTGTCACCCTTTTCATCCCGGAGGATACGATCCACTTCCCTGAAGGAGTAATTATTAATGGATAAGCGAACTCTTCTAGCGGTGATCCTGATTATTATTGTATTCTGGATCAGCAACGAACTGATCTGGAAAAACAAGACTCAGCAAAGCCAACCTCTACCGATCAAAACCGAAGAACAGGCTCCTGCTCCTGTTACTACTGATTACCAGCAAACAAATTTTTCTGATACACTTTTTATTCCATCGTCAGACAGTGATGTCGAAATCAATGATCAACTGATCATTGAGAACGAATCTTTGCAGATTGTCTTTACCAATCTGGGTGCCACAATCAAGTCAATAATCCTTAAGGATTACGCCCTGGCTGATAAAATCACTCCGGTTAATCTAATTCCTGCTGAAAAGAGAGCTCTGAATCTCGAGTTGAAATATCTTTCCGGTAATATTGAAAATTTCCAGAACAAAATATTTGATTACTATATCGATGACATTGATAAAACACTGAGATTTCAATATACTTTTGATAAAGGAACCGTGGAAAAGGTATTTCGTCTGGACGGAGATTACCTGCTGAATTTCAATTTGAATATTCAATTGAACGAATCAGTAGAAAATTATAATCTAGCCATGAACTCCGGTATTGCAGACACAGAAGAATATCTGAAAATGAAATCCCGGGAGTATAAAGTCATTGCAGAAATTGATAATGAGATCAAACAGTACCCACTGGCAAAGCTGAAAGAGAGAAAAGAGATCTTGGGGAAAGTTGACTGGGCAGCAGTTCGATCTAAATATTTCATTCTGGGAATGATCCCGGAGGATCTGGTCGATGTTAACAGACTGGAGACTTTTGCCGTTGAAGAAAGTCCTGCTCTTAATCTTGGGATTCAGATTTCCCGAAGTTCGTTCACTCATAATTATCGGCTTTATTTTGGACCACTTATCTTTGACGAGTTAAACGCTGTTGGATATGGATTTGAAAATACTCTGGAGATGGGTCCTAAATTTCTTCGCTGGATCAGCAGAATATTTCTGACATTTCTGAAATTCCTCAACGGTATTGTTCCTAACTGGGGACTCTGCATTATTATTTTTGCTATTGTCTTGAAATTTCTACTCCATCCATTAACTCATAAAAGTTTTGAATCAAGTCAGAAAATGCAGCAAATACAACCTCTGATGAAAGAGATTCAGGCAAAATATAAGAATGATCCCAAGACGATGAACAATGAATTGCGTAAATTATATAAAGAGCATGGAGTTAGTCCATTAGGCGGATGCCTTCCCATGCTGCTGCAGATGCCAGTTCTTTTTGCTCTTTACCCGATTTTAAGATATTCGATTGATCTCCGTCAGGCTCATTTCCTCTGGTTGCCAGATCTTTCTGAACCCGATGGAACGCTCATTCTTCCCATCACGATGGCGATTTTCATGTTCATTCAACAATTGATTATGCGCCCGACAAGATCCTCTCTCGATAATATGGATGAGAAGCAAAAAGCCGCTCAGCAAAGCCAGAAAATGATGATGTATTTCATGCCGGTAATGATGTTCTTCATTTTTAAATCACTTGCTTCCGGATTAGTTCTTTACTGGACCGTTTTTTCTATCGCTTCGACGATCCATCAATACCTTATCCGAAAACGATATCAATAAGGAACCAGAAATGAAAGTCATAGAAAGAGAGGGAAAATCCACAGCTAAAATTATTTCCGGTTTTATGAAGGAACATAACTTAACTCTGGAGGATTTTAAATTTGAAGTAATTGAAGAAGGCTCCAGTAGTTTTCTGAATCTTTTTGGTTCTAAGCCTACCAAAGTAAAATTTATCCTGAAGGATTCTGAAGAAAATCTGAAAAATTATACTATCGGGCTGCTCAAGCTACTCGAGATAAATTTCACCGATATCGAGATCTCCAGAAAAGATAAAGAATATCACATCAGCATCAAAGGCAGTAATAATCCCGGGTTTATTATCGGTAAATCCGCTAAGCTGCTGGACAGTATTCAGCATATTCTTAATCAGATGATCAACAAACAGGAAAAGAAGCAGCTGCATATAAAACTGGACGTAGATGGTTACAGGGAAAGAAAGAGAACGGCTTTACTTGCTAAAGTAAAAAGTATCGCCGATAAGGTTCAGAAAAAAAACAGAAGTATCACTCTGGAACCATTGAATTCTGCAAACAGAAGAATAGTACATCAGTTTATCGAAAAAAACAGCGACCTCAAGACGATGACGATTGGCGACGGAGAATTCAAAAGAGTTGTGATCCTGCCTGCAGGTAAAATCAAACCTGCAATAAAAAATAAATAACCAAATTTCTTGAAAATTACTATTCCTGAGGCAGTGCCTTCGGGGGTTTTATGTTCGTTCAATTTTGATCCAAAGGTGCATAAAACGAAATTTGTTTATCACACCTCGACCAAAACTGTCAGAAACTTTTTGATCTCTTTTCAAGCAGGATAGAAACTATTGATCCAGGTTTAGAGCTTTGAGGAATAAATTTAATTTACGACACCATTATCTATAATTTTCCTGAGTTTTCAGTTTCTGACCAATCAATCAAAGCTGTGAAAAAATGTCATAATGACAACTTTCTTTTAATCAGTGATATCTATTGAACAAATTATCATGATAAAAAGAATCTTCTAACTGCACTCCGTTACTGATTCTGTTCTTCATACCAGGGTGAAATCATTTGGCACGTAAAATGTATTACTTAAGCTACGGAGTAGAAATATTATGGTAAAAAAGCGAAGTTTACTCAAAACGATCAGATTATATATGATTCTGATTTCATCTGCATCCATTCTGGTAATTGGTCATTTCTGGATATCGGGTGTAAGTAAGCAATACAAAAAAGACATTAAGCAGCTATATGATGGATATATTTCTTCTCAGAGAGAGTTAATAAAAACCGAAACACTGAAAGCCGTCGATTATCTTGAATATTTCAGGAATCAGGTAGACGATTTACTGAGAAGAGATATAAAATCCCGAACCTATGAAGCTTATAACATAGCTCTTCATCTTTATGAAAAATACAGGGGAACCCGGTCAATTCCCGAGATTAAGAATATCATCATTGAATCACTGAAGCCCATCCGTTTTAATAATAACAGAGGCTACTATTTTGTAGAGGACTTTACCGAACCCAACACAGCTATTGCTCTTGTCTTACCCGGCCAGGAAGGTACTAACCGGTATGATGCGGTCGATCTGAACGGTAAATATTATATCAGGGAAATGGTTGATCTGGTCAAGACTGAAGGCGAAGGATTTATCACCTATCACCGTAACTTACCGGGAGAAACTGATCATCCACAACCAAAGATATCTTTTGTGAAGCTTTTCGAACCTTTCAACTGGTTCATAGGAACCGGTGAATATCTGAACAATGTAGAGCAGGAAATAAAACAAGAAGTATTGAATCGATTATCGAAGATTTCCTTTGGACCCGAAGGTTACATATTTGTTTACGATAATTATGGAAACCAATTACTTTCTGATCTGAAGGTAAATGAAGAAGTTATAAATTTATGGGATTATGAAGATAGTGATGGTAATAAAATCATCCGGCAATTGAAGGAAACATCAGAAAAACCAGGTGGCGGCTATATAAAGTATCGGTGGAAGAAAATTTCAGATTCTGCATTATCCAATAAAATCTCTTATGTGATGGGAATTCCTGAATGGAACTGGTTTATTGGTGCTGGTGTCTATCTCGATGAAATTGATGCTACGATCTCAGCAAAAAGCGCAGAGCTGAAGAAGCTTCAAAACCGACATTTAATTAAAACAGTGGCTTTACTCATTTCTGCTCTGATCTTGACCCTCCTGGTCTCCAAGTTCTATTCTGAACAAGTTCTGAAACATTTTAATTCATTCACTTCTTTTTTCAATCAAGCTTCTATCGGTAACGATACCTTCTCCTTAGACGAGTTAGATTATCATGAATTTGAAACATT
>JAFGMF010000275.1 GCA_016927675.1 Candidatus Cloacimonadota bacterium | reverse complement strand
GAAGATGAAACGATAGACCGAACGGTTGTTATGGGTGTTAATCATCACGAGCTTCTGCCATCGGACAGGATCATCTCAAATTCTTCGTGTACGGCAAATTGTGTCGCTGTTCTGTTTCGGGTATTAATAAAGGAATTTGGTGTTTTAAGGGCTTTTATGAATACCGTTCATCCATTTACAAATAATCAGAATCTGCAGGACGGTTATCACCCTGATTTCAGACGTGCCAGAGCAGCGATCAGCAACATCATCCCGACAACTTCCAGTGCGATAGAGAGTATCCCGCGTGTATTGCCTGAGATGAAAGGGATCTTTGCCGGATTTGCCACCAGAGTCCCTGTGGCAGATTGCTCTTTTGCCGAATTAACAGTCCAGGTGGCGGAAAAGGTATCAGTTAACCGGATTAATGATGCTTTTCGGAAAGCTTCCTGCAATGAGATGAATAATTATCTCGAATACTGTGTCGATCCCATAGTCAGCAGTGATGTGAAAAACAATTATCATTCGGCAGTATTTGATTCACTGTCCACAAAGGTTCTGGTTAATGATCTGATCCAGATTATCGCCTGGTATGACAACGAAAGCGGTTATTCTGCGAGAATGATCGATCTGATCAGATATATTACTGAACTATGAAAAAAGTAATAAAATCAAAAGCTCTGCAGGATAATCTGGCTCAGACCAGAGACGTCGAGGTGGTGATCCCTGAACATCATCTGTGGTTTTTATCTTTGTCTGAGAATTTCTGGGGAATACACAAGAGAGTACGGGAATTCGTTCAGGAATTTCATCACCCCTATTCCAACAGAAAAGAAATAATCGAACTTCTCAGCAACATCTTGATCAGTGATTTCTGGGTGTACAAAGATGTTGATGAACTTGATAAAGTTATCAGAATAATTCTGGATATATTTGATGAACTGCTTAAAGAAAAACTTTCTGAAGATTTAGCCAAGCAACTGGTGTTCACCTATCTGAATTTCTTCAGTAAAAACTACGAGATGATAAGTAAATACAAGGCTTTGACCACTGAGTTTATCGAAATTTTCGATAACAATTTCGCTGATAATTATTTCAACTTTCTTAGCAACATCGGTAATTTTATTACATGCCTGGAACAGGCTGCCGCAAATCCGGAATCAGAGGAGCATGTTTTCAAATTCATGGGTAAACTGCTTCACAAAAATATCAGTTTCTGGGAAAGTACGACAAATATCGAAAAATGGTATCAGAACAATCAAAAAGTTATGTCCAAAGATTATTCCGCTGATATTAAATCTTTGGGGAAAAGCTTTTTCAAACAATATTATCGGCATCTTGAACAGGCTAAGACCTGGGCTGAACTCAGTAAATGTGTATTTACTTTTACAGATATCATTGATGCTTTCAGAAAAAGAATTGATGTTTTCGAGAAAACAACCGAACAATTCTGCTATATTTTTTATTTGCTGCATTTACCCGGAATGATCTATCATCGAAATTATCTGTTGATGGATCTTAACAGGGCAATTAAAAGAATAAGCAACGAACTGGATGAGGAACAGAGTACACAATCCATTAGCGAACTGTTCTCACTTTTTTCAGATTTCAAAGAAAGTCATTTGAATCTGATCCTGGATTCAATACTTACTCTGGGCAAGGAGATAATCAACACCAAAAATGAGAACCTGATCCACTTTTTTGAAGATCAGATCATCAGGTTCGGATTTATCTCAACCGGTATTACCTATCTTACCGAGAAATGGGAACTCAAGGTAAATCCCGGTCATGTAAAAAATATCCGGGTCTGGATGGAGATGATCGAATACGATCCGGAAATGATGCAGCAGCTTTTATCAGCCCTGATCATAAATCTGCATGTTGGCGGCATTTTTATCTTTGATACCGACCTGTTTCAAAAAGATGTTACCCGTCTGCTTAATTCTAAAATCTCCCCTATCTATAAACAGATAAAACAGCTAACTCGAATTTTCCCCGTCTATTTCAACGAGATCGGTGCGGAAGGTGTGTTAAGGGATGTTACTACGAGAATTGATGAAATTTCACAGAGAAATGATAAATTGATCCATTTTCTGCGTAAACAGATCCATACGGAAGGAAATAATTCTCACATTCAGATTACCCAGAAGATCATCGAATTCTGGTATGATCTGAAACTCGACAGACTGCAGGGTATAGTGCCCCAGAATGTTATCGATACCATAGAAATAAACGGTTACTGGGTCAAGGGCGTTCATAAAGTCCTGAATGAGGTGTGTGAAACACATAATTATCTGCTGGATGAATTGCTGCTTGAGGATATGAAAACTATCAAGAAAATGGTGGCAGACATTAAACATGATAACCAGAATGATATAAAAAGAGTCTCACTGATCGTCGAATTATACCAGCTGTTAAAAGAAAAATACTCGTTTGAGACGAATAACATCATCAGAATCCTCAAACGATATAATTTTATCAGTAAAGAGGATATTGACCATCTTGAGTCTTATCTGGACAGCGGGGAAGATGTAACTGCTCTGAAGACAATCTATACCATAATGGTGAAATTGAACGAGATCATCTTTGATCCTGCTGTCAGTGAAGGCTGGGAAAATATTTATCATAAGAGACATATCGCTTTCGGCATTCCATCCATGTACGGAGAATATCACGAGACTAAATTTGAAGCCCTGGGTGTGACTTTCAGACTTGAGCTTGTCGCTTCGGTGATCATCAACAGAATAATTTCCAGCATTAATATCAATTATTTCACTTCGAGAACCTTGAAAGATATCTATGAGATAATAGAATTATTAAGGGATGGATTCAGTCTGGACGGCATTTATGACCAGGGTTTTGATTCCAAACTGAAAATGTTCCAGTACAGTCTCACCTCCGGCGGATTTACTATCAGACAGTACATAAATATTTTTCAGTTCATGGAAGGCAGCATTAAAGAGATAATTAATAAATATTTCATCCGTCCTTATGATAAACTTCTGCAAATTATTATCCCGCAATATTTTAATTGTGATGAAAACATGGATGCTGATGATAAAAAGAAAATAATCGTACAGAAATCTGAGATTTTTTATCGACAGCTTCTTTCCTCTGCTTTTCTGGCTCAAATCTTTGATAATTTCATCGGTAAAATCCTGAATAATCTCAGGAATATGATCAGCAGTCTTTCCAATGAGGAAGTTCAAAGTATTATGAATTTCGATCCCGATAGAATCCTGAGTCCGCTTTATGTTGAAACACCGAATATGGATAATCAGATCTTCCTTGGATCAAAAGCATTTTATCTGAAAAAACTTTACCTCTGGAATTATCCTGTTCCGCCCGGTTTTGTCTTTACTACCGAGATCTCACACGTATTGAATTCTCTTGATAAACTCTCTTCTCTGAACAATGAAATTAATAAACTGATAAAACATCACATCACCAAACTCGAAGAAATATCCAAACTGAAATACGGAGATCCCAAAAAACCATTACTGCTGAGTGTTCGTTCCGGTTCTACTATCTCCATGCCCGGAATTATGAATACCTTTCTGAACATCGGACTGAATGATGAAATCACCGAAGCTTTGAGTAAACAACATAATTTCGGCTGGACATCCTGGGACTGTTACCGTCGTTTACTGCAAACCTGGGGGATGGCTTATGGATTGGACAGAAATGATTTTGATCAGATAATGATAGATTATAAAAAGAAACATAACGTTTCAAAGAAAATCGATTTTCCTCCTGCGATAATGAAAGAAATCGCCTTTGCATATAAAAAGAAACTTAATGAAAACGGGATCTATTTTGAATCGGATCCGTTTTTACAGATCAAGAAAGCGATAATCTCGGTTTTTCAATCCTGGAACACTTCAAGAGCCAGAAACTACAGGGAGTTCATGCATGTTGCGCATGAATGGGGCACGGCTGTAATTGTTCAACAAATGGTTTTTGGGAATATTCATAGAGAATCAGGCTCAGGAGTACTTTTCACTCATGATGTGCACGATAATGTTTCAGGTATCAATATTGTCGGAGATTTTTCCTTTCTCAGTCAAGGTGAAGATATCGTAGCCGGTTTGGTTAACACTCTGCCGATCAGTGAACGACAGCGCTTGAAGTATTATCATAACAGCCCCTTTTCTCTGGAATCTGCCTATCCTAAAATTTATGCCAAGTTGGAAGAGATTTCTCAGGAGCTTATCGAAGTGCACGGTTTCAGTAATCAGGAAATTGAGTTTACCTTCGAAACATCTGAACCTGATGATCTGTATATTCTGCAAACCAGAGATATGGAGATCATTAAAAGGGATAAAATTAAGATCTTTGCTGTTCCTACAAATAAAATGTTGAGAGTAGGCTGCGGTATCGGGATTGGAAACGATGTCTTAAATGGCGTAGTAGTATTCGACCACGGAGATCTGGTGAAGCTGAAAAAAAATGATCCGAAGCAGAATACTGTACTGGTAAGACCTGATACAGTACCGGATGATATCGAGATAATTTTCGAATGTGAAGGTCTGCTTACCGGCAGGGGTGGTTCTACTTCACATGCAGCAGTTACAGCAGCCGCTCTGGGGAAAATCTGTATAGTAAATTGTGATAATATGGTCGTTTATGAAAAAGAGAAGAAATGCCTGATCAATGGAAATATATTTCACGCCTTCGATCCTATTGCCATCGATGGGAATAACGGGATCATTTATAAGGGAAATTATCCTATTACCGTTCAAGAACTTTGATTATTCTAAGATAAATTTAAGGAGTTTGCCATGGAAACCGGATTAAATGAAAAAAAACTGTTGGGTATCAATGGTTTGGGGCGCATTGGTAAATTAAGTCTCTGGTATCATCTTCTTAACCGTAAATTTGACGGATTGGTGATCAATGTCGGCAGAGAAGTAGGGAAGAGTCTTGATCATCTTGTAGAGTCTATCAGCTCTGATTCAACTTACGGTACCTTAAGTCACTTTCTCTTCGGGTATTCAGGAAAAGACTGTGACATCAAGATTTGTGATCGAGAACAGGGTATGATCGAAATCGATGGGTTCCCTGTTAAGATTTTGAAGAAAGAGAGAAATCCGCATGACATCAACTGGAAAAAAGAAGGTGTGAGAATTGTAGTGGACTGCACGGGAAAATTTCTGGATCCGACAAAACCGGAAAATGATCCTAAAGGCAGTATTCTAGGTCATCTGGCAGCTGGTGCCCAGAAAGTGATCGCCAGTGCTCCTTTTAAAATTAAAAATCAAGCCCAGTCCGATAATGAGCGTTACCCCACTTTTATCTACGGGATAAATCATCTCAAATATAATCCCCTCCAACATGATGTGATGTCTGCAGCCAGTTGCACAACTACCGGCTTAGCCCATATGGTCAATCCATTGCTGGAAGACAGAGAAACTAACAATATCCTCACTGCATCTATGTCCACCGTTCATGCGGCAACCAATACTCAGAGTGTACTGGATTCTGTACCATCCACCGGTACGGGTGATCTCAGAAAAAGCAGATCCGTTCTGAACAATATTATCCTTTCTTCCACAGGTGCGGCAAAAACATTGGAAAAAGTATTACCGGAGATTATCAATTTCGGTTTTATGGCAGATTCGATCAGGATTCCTACGAATACTGTATCGCTGATTGCCCTGAATATCACCTTTAACAGCAGAATCAACGAGAACGGAATGCCAGCCATTTCTGCTGATTATATCAATAATATCTATAAGATGCAATCTCAAGGCTCACAGAAAGGATTGCTCTTTTTTTCGGAAAAACAGAATGTCTCTGTTGACCTGTTGGGTTATCCAGCTGCCATTACAATTGAAGGCAACGCAACTCATACCAGAACAGGCTTCTTAAAAGTCTCTTCAGAAATGCTTTCCTCGGTTGGGATCATAAACCCTCAAGATATCAATATCCCGGTTACTCATGCTAAAATCATGGGCTGGTATGATAACGAATTCGGCAGCTATGTCAATTGCCTGGGCAAACTTACCGAACATGTGGCTTCTCATTTGGGCTGAAAATAAAAGTAAATCAATAGAAAGATAAAACCTTTGGAGTGCAGCAGTTTTTTTGCTGAAGAGTCGGAAATCTCGAGAAGATTGCTACACACAAGGGGATTCGCAATGACCTTGTTTCACTGCTTCATGCTTCGATTCTCCCGCTAAATCGGGATACTCAGCATGACAGTTGAATAAATGGTTAGATAATACGAAACTTCGTTTTATTTTAACGTGGCAATCTATCATTTCAGATAAAAAAGATTGCCGGCCATAAAAAAAAATGAAAGATAAAACCTTTGGAGTGTAGCATTTTTTTTGCTGCAGCTTCCGGTAATGTTCTTAATCTCAAGCAAAATCAGCTGTTAGGATCAATTACAATCTAATGCTGGCTTCACCTGCAAGCGTAACAGACGCGATTGTCAGGTGCAATCGCTTTTTATCCAATCCTTCCGATTAACCGTCAGCGTCCTGTTTTCTGGTCGGACTTCTTGATGTAAACGGCTTTAAATCCCCGCTCACCATGAACGACGATAAAGTTAATGATAGCGAAGAGTAGAAGAATTCCCCCGACGACGAAACCACATGCAGCAGAGAACTGTGGAAGAACAAAACCGAAAAGAACACCAGCAAGGACGAGAATTACAGCTAGCATAGCGAATGACTTCATGGAGTAAACGTATGCGAAGGGGAGCCAATGAGCGCCCACAAGCACCGCGAATGCCGGGAAGAACAGATGCTCCCGATCAACGGACGTGGCCATAAAAACGAGTGGTACCCCCAATGGGATAGTGAGCGCGATCCAAGTGCTAAGTATTGCCAGCTTGTTTGAACTGTCTGGTTTTGGCATTTTGAGTAGCCGAGAACATGCAGTCGCGATTGGATAAACGAGCATGCCACCAATTAGCAGGATAAACATCGAAGCAGGTATCTGTCCAGCAGTGCCTACTGTGGCCGAGAGCAACCAAAGTAGGCTCTCAACTGCCAGATAAACGGAGCCACCCCAGTGACACCGGCGGAATTCTACGTGCTGGTTGCTCAATCCGATCATATTTACCATCTTCTTTGTAAAACATAATGATAGCAAGAAAATTTTACTATTTCAACAGCATCATCTTCCGCGTGAACGACTTTTTACCGGCGTTCAAATGGTATAAATATATTCCGCTGGGGACGCTGTTCCCGGAATCGTCCTTACCACTCCAGATTGCCTGATACTCGCCGGGTAGCAGGGTATCATTAACAAGTTCGGCAATCTTTTCACCTTTGATATTATAGATATACAGGGATGTCAGGTTTGTTTCAGCAAGTGAGAAACTTATAACTGTTTCCGGATTGAAGGGATTTGGATAATTCATTCCCAGTTCGGTTTTTACAGGCAGGATATCATTATTTGTATCGCTGTAATCAACTTCAACGAGCACGGGATCAGTAGACAATGATTCGCCCTCGGAATAAAGTGCACTGATCTTGTAGCTGTATTGCCCGTTCTCAAGATCTGAATCTGTGTAAAGGGTTTGCTCAGGATCACTTAATTGGATTATTTCTTCATCATTACGATACACAAGATAGGCTATGAAATTCCTTTGGCTGGAAGAATTATCATTATTTAATACAATATCTGATCTGGTAGGAGTCTTGGTTGACTCCGATTTATTCGAATACCGCACAGGTTCAATCCATTCCAGAGTAACATCGTTTTCGTTAACTTCTGCAGACAGATCAGTTGGCGGGTTCAGATAGGACAGAGTAAAATCGATCGTTACAGTTTGAATTGCAATTACTTCAATATTACCGATTGTAAAGACCCCATAACCCGGTAAATAACCGGTAAGAGTATAAGTCCCCGGAGCAATTCCTATGATGTAATATCCATTCTGGTTAGGATTTACACTTTCTTCTCCGGCATTCACCTGGACATCTGCGATATTGCCAGAACCACCATCAAGCGCTACATTACCTGCGATATAACCGACAGGAGTATTATTTCCGTTCTGCAAAATGACGTCATCAATATACCAATGATCAATATTATAAGAATCACCGCTGAAGGTAAAAGCCAGACGGAAATCTTCGGAGCCCACATCCGGGGTACTCACAGTAAGGGATTCCTGAGTCGCCGGCATATCACCTGCACCATAGGTTATTACATCATGCCACGAATTACTGCTGCCGGAAGTCTGCACTTTCAGAGTATAGTCTCCGCTGAAGTGATCAACCATATGTTTAAATTCAAGAATAAGTTCATTAGAACCAAGAGTATTGATCGGCATCGAACACAGCCGATGTTCACCCGATCCTGAAGGATACCAGTCAAACTGAGCTTCGGGAGATGATCCGCCTGCATGACTGCTGTTACCTTGAACCCAGTTCTCACTGTTTTCTATCATCCACCCATCAGGCGGGAATGAGGTAAAATATTCTGTCATCATCACCGGAACCTGAGATATCACAACCGGGAAAGAGCCCTCTGCCGTAATACCCATCTCAGCTGTAATCAGCCAGTTTACAGTGCAGATGTGTCCGATGGGTGACTGAGGATGTGCACTGACACTGAAAAATGAAGCTTCAGTATCACCGGCTTGGAGAGCACCAAAATCGAAAACATCAGAGTTGAGAGTAAGCAAGGTATCTGCGGTACTGATTTCCAATACTGCTTCATATGCATCAGCAGCTCCTTCATTACTGAAATAAACCAGCATGTCTGCTGTTTCACCCGGATCAAGAATGGTATTATCGCCATCATTTATCAGCAGATGTGAATAATTTAGCTCGGGAGCATTAATGGTCAGCGTGAAGTTCAGAATCCAGACCATTTCATTGCTGCTGATCTCGATTTCAAAAATAACAGGATGTCCGTTTGGACAGTTTTGTGCTATGTCCAGATTAAAGGCAGTCAGGTTTGATCCGCTTGAACCTCCGTTGATATCGTTTAATTCGGAGAAATCCTGTAATATTTCAATATATTCATCTCCAGAATTTAATTGAGCCGTTACACCCGTAGCAGCATTTTCACCAAGGTTGTTAACGGTAACAGTAAGATCAATATTCTCGCCATAATCAGGATTTCCATTACCATTCTCGTCTGAGATAGAAATACCGTTTAACACCAGAAATGGTTCTTCCGGTGCAATCGGCGGTCCGGTGAATAACAATGCCATCTGGTTTTGCAAATGCTTCGCTGCTGTCGGATATGTGTTGTTGAAGGTATACTCCAATCCTCTTAATCCGGTATGATCTTCGATCCCGACCGTGGCATATTGGCCATGATTGATAGACCAGGAATAATCACCAGCGTCTACATTATTGATTACTTTGTACTGAAATTTGAATTCATTGTCGGTGAAAGTTGTCGGATAAAAGAGGATATCATAAATAATAACCTGAAAAGTTTCTTCTGCATTGTTGTATTCATTCTGCAGATGCGACCATTCCACGACGAAATAATGGTTTGCAGGATCAAAAAAGTAACAGACGTGACCACTGCCAGTCTTTAGATCATCCCAGAACGGGGCGATCATCGGAGAAGGTCCGTTTGGTCCGGGGATATTCCAGTTCATGAAAGACTTAGACCCGTTGCTGCCAGGTGCCAGCCAGCCATTTGAGCAGATTGTAATGGTGTTGTATTCTTCTCCGTAAAATTTCAGCGTGAAAGGTAAATCGATTTCCTGAATTGCTCCCATGTTACCTGGATCATTCATCGGAATTGTTGTTCCCGATCCGCCGTAAGCAGGATCTATCTCGATCCAGTCATATACGGGCACATTGTAATAATCTGTGTCACCATCATCGTAACAGTAATAACCATAAGTATCTGGT
>JAFGMF010000274.1 GCA_016927675.1 Candidatus Cloacimonadota bacterium | reverse complement strand
CCCTGAACACTGATCCGCAGATTATTATCGGTGCTGCTGAATCTTCCGGTAAGTTCATTTAACTTGGTCATAGCTTTTTTCAGGCTACCGCGAAACAGCAGGGAAATCTTGTAAACACGGGTCTGATTAACCCGTTTGATCTCGGGAAGAGATCTGTCTTCCACTATATTGATCAGAAGTCGCAGGGGAATATTCTCTCCATTCCGGATAATCCTCTGCTCGAGAAGTTCATCAAGAGCCAGATCCTGATCACTTCTCAAGGTAATATCGATTTTTCGGTCGAACTCCCTGAAATCAGCAATCTTTTCACCACTGATAAAAGCTTTGATGAAGCTTGAAACACGATCAGCAGAGATCTGAAAAAATACAAGCGCTTCTCTGTTCAATTCGAGTTTTATCTGAGGTGTAAGATCTTCAAAATCTGTTCTTATCTCATAAAACAATTCTTCTTTGGAGATCAGAGTTTTAAGTTCGAAAGCTGTTCTGCGCAAATAGTGCAGATCTTCACCGCTGAGTATAACAGCCAGACCCGGTTCTTCCAGTTCGAGCAGAGAAGCAAGCAGATTGCTGGATTTTCTGAGGGAATATTCAACCGGAAGTTTATCCAGAATCAGCCGGTAATCATCCATGACCCTGTTCACAGAATTTACGTCCGCAACATTGATCTTGATTTCTGCCAGCTCTTCCGTAGAAGTATTCTCCAGATAATAAGAAAGCATATCTTTGGTGGATTTTCCGACCGACGTGAAATAACTTGAGATCCGTTTATCCCGGGCGAGATATTCTTCCAGAAGCTGAACAGTTTCATCAGTCCGGGCAAGGGGGGTTCCCTGATCCCTCTGCAGAAGAATGGTAAAATTATCCTGCTGGAACTCGGGGAAAAACTGCCTGTCTAAATTCAAGATTATTAACAGGCTGATCAGAAAAACCGCCAGAAAAACCAGGAGAACAAGTCGTTTATTATTCAAGGAAAAGTGTAGTATTTTTTGATATATCAGGATAAATTTATCATAAATTTGATTGAATCCGTAATGAAGTCTGTACATTATTTTTTTCGGATATTTCAGGAAAAAATCGGCAATTTTAATCAACAACCTGGATATTAACCTGCAGGGCAGAAGTAAAATCATTAACACACGGCTTAGAAGATCATGAACGTTTTTACTCTTTTTTGAACGCTTTTTTTTACTTTTCGTTCTCAAGGCAGAAAGCAGGGGGAAAAGTGTGATCGAAACAAAGAGTGATGAGAGCAGAGAAAAGGTAACCGTTAGAGCCTGCTGTTTAAACAGAGAAGCAGCAATGCCGGTGACGTAGATGATCGGGAGAAACACGGCGATAGTGGTAAAGGTGGATGCCGTGATCGCCAGGCCGACTTCTTTCGTTCCCTGCAAAGCAGCCTGATACCATGATCTGCCTCGTTCGCGATGCCGAAAGATACTTTCCGACACCACAATGGAATTATCCACCAGCATCCCTACTCCAAGGGCTAATCCGGAGAGAGAGATGATATTCAGTGTGATCCTGCTGAAGAACATCAGGCTAAAACTAGCCAGAATCGCGATCGGGATGACCAGAGAAATATGCACGGGGCTTTTCAGATCTTTCAGAAACAGAAACAGCACCAGATAGGCAAGAGAAGCTCCGATCAGAATAGCTTCCAGCAGACTGTTTATCGCCTGTCTGATAAAACCGGACTGATCGACGGGAATATCGAATTCAATATCGGGATACTCCTTCCCAAGAATTTTCAAAGCGTTTCTAACCTGTTTACACACAGCCACCGTATTGGCATCAGCCTCCTTTCTGACCAGGATCCCGATCGAGCGTTTACTGTTCATCCGGTTCAGATTTCTTACTTCCTGGTAAGAAATGTTGACTTCGGCAATATCTTCGAGAAAGATGATACTGCCATCAGAGTTGTTTTTCACAGGAGTAGTCCTGATCTCATCCAGGCTCCTGTATTCTCCGACCAGATTCAGATTGAAGCGGTAATGACCATCCTTGATCCTGCCGCCGGGGATATTGAAATTCGATCTGCTTACTGCCGATTCTATCGTTTCAAGTGAGATCCCGTAAAGATCAAGCTTATCAGGAAAAAGTTTTATTTCCACTTCTTTTTCCAGCGTTCCGATCAGATCGGCTGCAGCGACACCTTCTATCTGCTGTAAACGTCTTTTGATCAGATTTTCCGCCAACTCCTGGATCGAGATGATGTTATTGTTCTGCTTAGCGGTAAGAGCCAGATAGAGAATCGGTTCTTCAGTAGGATCAAGCCTTGCTATGTTGGGTCGTTCTGACTCGTCCGGAAGTAAATAGCGGATATTATCAAGTTTTTCCCGCAGATTAAGTGAAGCATGAGCCATCTCTGTTCCCCAGTTATATTTCAGGGTAACGATCGAGACATCCTTGCGGGATCGTGAACTCACCTCTTTTACTCCTTTCAGGGTAGAAACTGCCTCTTCTACGGGTTCGGTGATAAGGGATTCGATCTCTTCCGGGGAAGCATTATCAAGAAATGTGATCACCGTCAGCCTGGGATAACCGATATCGGGAATAAATTCCAGAGGTAATCGGGAAAAAGATACCATACCGGTGATCAGGATGAGAAGAAATACCATCAATACGGTAACCGGTCTGTCCAGGCTTAATTTGATAATTTTCATGATCGGGGAAAAATCCTGGTTATCAGAATCTGGCAGCCAGTTTTGAATAAGGTATTGTTTCGATCAGCTCTACGGAAGCATCGTGAGAAAGAGAAAAATTCCCATCGATAACTACCAGTTGCTGTTCTTCGACACCCTGGGTAACAGCCACGAAATAATCATTTTCCCTGCCAGTTTCCACATATTGCCATTTGGCTTTACCATCAGCGACAGTGAAGACGAGTTTTTTCCCATCCCTCACCAGAAGAGCATCTTTATGGATGATGATGTTGTTCGGATAGACTTCGGCAGCGATTTTTACATCGGCATACATGCCATCGCGGATCAATCCGTCATTGGCAAATCTGATTAGCACTTCACAGGTTCTGGCTGCAGACTCAACTGTCGGAGAAATTGATTCTACCTTGCCATAATATATCTTCTGCTGTATTGCCGGAAAACGTATTCTGGCTTCTGCCCCGGGCTTGATCCTGTTTATCTCCGATTCCATCACGTTCACCCTCAGCAGCAATTCATCCAGATTAAATGCTGTTCCCAATTTCTGCCCGGAGTTGACAAATTCTCCCGGAGTTAGTGTAAATCCTGTAATGATGCCGTCAAACGGCATCCTGATCTCTGTTTTCGCCGCTGCAATGCTAAGTTTCTGCCAATTTAGCTCCGCCGCTTTTAACCCGGTTTGAAGTTTCAACTGTTCATCATCGCTGTTGCCACTCATCTTCTTCCAGGCTTTGTATTCCGCTGCTGCACGTTCCAGTTCAAGTTCCGCCTGGGCCAGATCTAGCTCGATCTCCTTGCGGTCAAGCCTTAAAACAACAGCATCTCGGGAAATTCTTTGATTCTCCCGGACAGAAACATCAACGATAATCCCTGAAATTTCAGAAATCATCTGCACTCTGGCAGAAGCTTCTACTATCCCGCTGGATTTGAGAGTTTTAACCAGATCTCCCGATACTGCCGGTGTAGCTTTTACCGGGACAGTGATTGTGTACGTGCTGTTAACAGTTTCTTTTACGTCAGCCTTTTTTCTGAATAAATCAGTAAATCTGCAACTGCTTAAAAATATCGACAAAACTAAAAGATAACACGAAATTTTCATTTTCCCTCGTTTATAATTGCCAATGTGATCTTGCTGTAGATTTATTTTTGTGGCGCAAAATGTCAAATGGATATTTATTCTGATCAGCTAAATATTGTCGAAAAAATCTTATCAATGCCTCCTTAGGATTCCCTCTCGTTCAGTCTCAGCAGAATTTCTGGAGTCACTGTAATAAGCTGTGCTTCTATCCGATTCAATGATCTGTCTGATCTTACCGTCTGTCAGAATCAATACACGATCACACTCCCTGATCGTGCTGTACCGATGTGATACCATCAGGATAAGCATGTTCCGTGGGAGAGAATATATAGTCCGCAACAGATAATTCTGGCTTTTCCCGTCAACATTGGCAGTAACTTCGTCCAAAATGAGAATTCTCGGTTTACTGATCAAAGCCCGGGCAAGGGCGATCCTCTGCTGTTGCCCGGCTGACAGATATTCTCCCTGAAAACCGATTCTGGTATCATATCCTTCGGGGAACTGGGTAATGAATTCGTGGGCATTAACCAGACGGCAAAAACGCTCAACCTCATGACAGGAGGCTTTGGAATTACCCGCCATGATATTGTTCATAATAGTATCATCGAATAATTCCGCTTTATGCCCGACCACTGCAATTTGTTTTCTTAAGCCGAGTAATCCGTTTCTGCCTAAGATATTACCATTCAGAAGAATTTCGCCGGAATCGGGATAGATTAAACCACAGATCAGATGGAGTAATGTAGTTTTGCCGGTTCCTGAACCGCCCATTAAGCCGATTCTTTCTCCGGATGATAATTCGACATCAAGATTCTTCAAAACCCTGAATCCCGGTTCATAAGAAAAATCAATCTGACGAAAGGACAATTTGAAGCAATCCGGCAAAATTATTCTATTTGAAGGTTTACCCTCTTCAGGCATAGCAAGTATTTCGGCAATCCGCTCCAGAGCTTTCAAGGCTTTCTGAAGATGCAGATTCAGATTTGCCAATCTCGAGGCCGGACCTAAAAGATAACCGGTAAAAGAACTGAAGGCGATAAACGAACCCAGTGACAATCTGCCGCCGATTATTTCATAACCACCGTAACTCAGGATCAAAACAGGGGCTAAACCCT
>JAFGMF010000058.1 GCA_016927675.1 Candidatus Cloacimonadota bacterium | reverse complement strand
GGTCAGAGCTATTTTCTCTGCGGTAATCCCGAGCAGAAACGCAGCGGCGGTTGCAGCTTCCCTGGTCGCCAATTTCTGTCCGAGAAAGGAAATTACAATTCCCGCAAGCACATCTCCGCTACCTCCGGTTGCAAGTCCGTCATTGCCCTTAGTGTTGAAAACTAGGTTATGCCCGTCACAGAAAACAGATGTTGCACTTTTAAGCAGAACACTGCATCCGTGCTTTTGGCAGAAAGACATCAATTCGGGGAGAAGGTCTTTCTGAATGAGTTCACTGTTTTTCTGTACTAATCTGGCAAATTCTCCGATATGTGGCAGCAGTAATCTTCCCTCCAGCAAACGAAGTAACTCTGGTTTACGGGAAATGATATTCAGAGCATCCGCATCAAGCACAAGAGGTTTTTTCCAACAATCCAGCAGATATTCGACCAGATCCATGCTGAGTTGACTCTGTCCGATCCCGGGTCCCAGCAGAAGAACATCGATGTTCTCAAGTTTGTCGTTCAATGCTTTCTTGTTGATCACGCCATTTTCATCAAGAGGAAGTGAGATTGTAATCACCTCCGTAAGTTTGTTTTCATAGATCAGATCAAGATCTCTTTGAACGGGATAAAGGAGATAGATCAGTCCTCCACCTGCCCTCAAAGCTGCACGGCATGACATCACAGCTGCTCCCGTATAGCCTGGAGAACCTGCTATTATCCCTATTCTACCATAGTCTCCTTTATGACTGAATCGTGATCTTGAGGGAAATTCGACATTATTTTCGGTTACCAGACGGCCTCGTGGCGGAAAACTAGTAAATAGATTTTCCGGAAAACCAAGATCGATAACTTTAACAACTCCGCAGGCAACTCTTCCGGGCAGAAGCAGGTGACCATATTTCAGGGCAGCCATCGTCAGAGTAAAATCTGCCTTCACGACCTTGCCGTGATTGCCGGTATCAGCATCGAGTCCGCTGGGAATGTCAATTGCCACGACCGTAGAATCACCACTGTTGATCCAGTCAACAATTTGAGTTTTCCAGCCGATGATTTCTCCCTTAAATCCTATTCCGAATAGTGCATCTACTATCAATGTGAAATTTTCTCTGTTCACATCAAGATTTTCCCATTCTTCCCGGGAATTGGCGAACTGTACGGAGATATTTAGGTCGAGGCAGGACTGGTAATTTTTGAGGGTTTCGGGAGACATTTTTCCGGGATCACCCACTAGGACAATTTTTGTTTCAATGTTTGCATTCTTAAGATAACGGGCAATGACCATCCCGTCTCCGCCGTTGTTTCCGTTTCCGCAGATAATCAGGATTTTATGTTCCGGTTTTATCAATTCCGAAATAAGATAATCAAAACAACCCTTACCCGCATTTTCCATGAGGTTTTCTCCGGGGATGCCAATTTTTTCTATCGTATATTTATCGAACCAGTACATTTCCTGTCGTGAAAGTACATGCATTTTTATTTACTCCTCCGGTAGAATAATCTCCAGTGTTGTACCTTGATTTATTTCGCTGGCCAGAACGTGAATTCTGCCTTTATGAAACTCTTCCACTATTCTTCTGGCAAGGCTTAAACCAAGTCCCCACCCCCTTTGCTTAGTGGTCACACCGGGATAAAATATTCTTTTATACATCGATTTGGGAATACCTTTTCCGTTATCCCTGATCTGAATATATGTCTGTTTATTATAACTGAAAGCAGTGATGGTTATCTCTCCACCGTTGCCCTGCATCGCATCCAGACTATTTTTAATAAGGTTTTCCAGGGACCATTTGATCAAATCGGGATCAATCTTGATCGAATAGCCGGCTATTTTGCTGATGAATCTGATTTCAATTTTTTTGGATATACTTGGTAATATTCGCTGAAAATATTCTATCGTTTCTTCGATAAGATTGTGCAGATTGCAATCCTGTAACTTAATAGTAGATCCAACCTTCCCAAAACGTGCAGCAATTCTGTTGAGTCTTTCCATATCACTTTTAATATAAGAAAGAACTTTTATAATATCAGGATCGATCTTATCATTATCGAGTTTCATTTCGATAATATCTCTCCAGCCCATCAGAGCTGAGAGAGGAGAGCCAAATTGGTGGGCAGTTTCTTTGGCCAATCCGATCCAGAGATTATTTTCCTGATTTCTTTTCACAGACATCAGAAAATATATTCCCAGAATCACGAACAAGCCAACCATGACAAGCTCAAGGTAAGGCAGATAACGCAACTGGGTCATGATCTTTGATTCGCCATAATAAACATAACTGAGAATTTCATCAGATTCCAGATTAACCCGGAGTGGTATCATTGCTCCCTGTTCCCGATAAGTTTTAATTTTCTGCAAGAGCAGAGTTTTTTCTTTTTCGTTCAATTCGTTGAAATCCTTTTTTTCGATCTCGATATTTTCCCATGAATAGGGAGTATCCAGACTGTCTGTCAGGATGATTGGATAATTAATCTGCGGTATTATCTCCGTCATGAAATATTGAAGCAGGAAGCTTTCCAGATTAACGTCAGCAGGTAATCCGATAAACTTGGAATATAAATCAGGTACAATTTGTACCTCTTTTTTAATGCTTCTGAACAATGAATTTGTATAAAAAAACAGAAAGAGAAAAATTATAAAACTCCCGACAGTAAAATAAAACTTCAGAAAAGTATTCTTAGCCACCATCTTTTTTGGTTTCATTCCAGATCTCATCTAATTTCTCCAGGCTACTTTCGTAGATATTCTCATTATTTTGCTGATGATATTGTTCAATTTTATTGAACCGGTTTTCGAATTTTGTAATTGTTTTTCTCAAGCACGATTCGGCATCAAATCCTAGTTTTCGCGCCAGGTTGACCACTGTAAAAATAACATCACCGATCTCATTCTGAATCTCAGTCTGATCACCCACAGCAAACGCTTTTTTAAACTCACTCAGCTCTTCGTCGAGTTTCGTGATAACCGGTTCTGGCTTTTCCCAGTCAAAACCGACAGAAGCAGCCTTTTCTTGTATTCTCTGGGCAATTATCAGGGCTGGCATCGTCTTTGGTATACCATCCAGAACTGATTTCCGTACATCTTTTTTTTCTTTCTGTTTTATCCGTTCCCAGTTCATTTTCACATTATTGGCACCGTATACCTGTTTATCACCAAAAACATGAGGATGGCGATTGATAAGTTTTTGGGATATTTTCTCCAAAACGTTATTCAGAGAAAAATTTCCTGCTTCCTGTGCAATTCTGGCCTGCATAAGAATATGGAGTAACAAATCTCCCAATTCTTCCGAAAGATGTACATGATCACCATTTTCTATAGCTTCAACGCATTCGTACAATTCTTCGATAAAATTCGGAATCAATGATTCCGATGTCTGCTGCAAATCCCAGGGACATCCATTTTGAGGATCTCTCAGGCGTGATATTATCTCTACAAGTTGATCAAATTCTTTCATCTTCATTTTCTCCTGCCGTCTGTTTCGTATCTTCCTCCTGCCATTGACCGATGATCCTGCGATTAACGATTTTTTTTCTGATCCATCCAATAATAAGGATCAGTGGGAAAATACTCCAGATTATTCCCGTTGAAGCAAGCAATATTTCCATTCGGAAATGGGTACGACTGTAATCTTCAAATAGCAGGGAATAACCGGAAGGTGACATTAAGAATATCCTTTGAAAGGATATTTTGAAATTTCTGTGGGGAAAGGCATCATCCCAGAAACGAAAAAAATCAGCCCTTCTATTCTGAAACAGGTATTTTACAGCCATCCCGGCTTTAGCATAAAAAGATTCCCATTCGATCCTATTTTCCGGATAATTTCTCTCCATTTCGATCAATTTTCTGGAATTCCCCAAAAGGTAATTTTTGATAAAGTTAAACTCCCTGTCCAGAGAAAGATCGTTAGAGAAAAACACAGCCATTCCTTCATGAAACCAGAGAGGAGCATCTTGCCAGTAATGATCTATAAAAGCATGGATATATTCATGTAACAGTATTCGATACAGATTAGTGAAATTTTTCAGTTCAGCCGGATTTCTGAGATAGATCGTTTTATTGCGTGAGCTGTAGAAAGCTTCACTGAATTCAATTATGCCGTTACTGCCGCTGGTAAATTCATGATATTCTCTGTTGTCTGCTGCGATCTTGATCGTTATTTTAAAATCAGGATATTGACCCAGCTGCCTTTGAAAATCATCAATTCCGTCACTGAGAATTGGCGCAATTTTCTGAACATATTTAATATCCTTCTGAGTGAACAGGATGTCAAAATCTGTAAAAGATAAGCTGGTTTTTGTATCGATTGAGAACAGCCAGTTACAGAGTATCGCTGAAAACAGCAGAAAACAGGTTTTTTTACCCATCATCACTGATTCTGGTCTTGATCAGCAAGATCAGTTTATTGATATCGAAGGGCTTGTATATCACATCGCGTAATCCGGATTTTCTCGATTTTACCACCGTATGATTCGGATCATATCCAAAACCGGTCATCATGATCACGGGTAAATTTTCGTCTAATTCCCGCGCCCGGGAGAGTAACTCGTATCCATCCATATCAGGCATGGCAATATCTGTCAGTAAAAGATCGATATTCCCTTTCATAATCTGGTTAAGAGCTTCATAACCGGAATTTTTTGTGATAACTGTAAGCTCCGGTTGTTTTTCTCTTAATTCCATCTGAAGATATTCTGTCACTTCCGGTTCGTCATCTACAATCAATATTATATTCGGCATATTAAAACTCCTCATAATCCTTCATTCGATTAATAAATTCTTTAACAGATTTCAAGTAAATCCGGGAAAATAATTTTTTCTGGGTTTTTTCCAGATAATGATATACAATCCACATCTCATCGAGATGTTCCTTGTTTACCGCAAGATATTCTTTCTCTTGATATTCAATCTGATAAACAGGAAAATCTATCGTCTTTCCGTTAGTATTCCAATATGATGAGATCAATCCATTTTCGAGATTTATTTTTCCCTGAGGAAGGATAAATTCACCGGAAAGATTCTTGGCAACGTGAAGAAACTTGATCGTTCTGTAAAAAAAAATCAGGATTTCAGATTGTCTTTTCAGGTATTCCGCTCCAGTAAATTCAAGTTCATTATTTTTCTGAGTGATCCTCTCGGAAATTTGTCTGTTCAATTCAGGATTTATCCGCAGATAAGATCTGATAAAAAGCTCGAGTAACTCTTTTCTTGGCTTAAGGCAGTATCCCTCACAGGAATCGGTTTTTATCCGATCACAGGGATATTTTTCGGAAAGGCAGGCTGGATACCGGAAAAGATCGTTCATTGTGTTTATCAGATCTTCAAGAAAAAATCTATC
>JAFGMF010000057.1 GCA_016927675.1 Candidatus Cloacimonadota bacterium | reverse complement strand
TTAAATTCGATCCCATAAGGTGCTTTGGCATTCCAGATATCCATCCCGTCCATGTCGGTTGCTTCATACATCAGACCGTAAGTATCTCCTTTATAACCCCAGTGAAAACGTGGAACATGATAAAAGGAGGTCAGATCGAAATGATCGGTACTGTAAACAGCTTCGAAATTATAGATTTCCAGTCGTTCGAAATCTGTAACATCTTTGCTGGTGTTCACTTCCAAACCGTTTTCATTTTGTTCTGATACAACAGTAACATAGGTTTCACCCCGTTTCCCGTAATATTCCTCAAGCTGTTTATCCACCACATTCCCCAGAATATTCAGAGTAAAATTTCCTTTGATCTTGCTGATTGGATGAAAATCGAAGTTCAAAAACAGCATTTCACCATTAGAAAAATCCAGACCGTTCTTGCCTTTGTTTTCAACCTCTTCCGACTTGCCGTTAAACACCATATCCCCTCTCAGACTACCGCCGGAAAGACGAATGGCATCATTTTTCTTTTTTGCCGATTGCAGTAATCTCACGTTACCGGCCAGATCGAGGACTTGCATATCTATTTTATTTATCTGATAATTCATTTCAGTTTTATCAACTGCATAAGGATCAATGCTCCAGATCTCGGAAAGAACGTCATAAGCCATGCGCGGTTCCGCTACATATACCCCATCGTCGTTGGGACCGCCCAGTCCGCAGATGCCAAACCACTCTTCGTTCATATTATTTCGGCCTTCCACATAATCAAAAGAATAACCGCCATTACTCCAGGAAGCATTTGTATCTTGAATAAACAGGTTCTCTACCTGCTTATATTTCCACCATTCATCACGCCATTCGAACAGACAACCGCCGATGGCATTGCCTTCTTCACCATTAGCATATGATTTATTGTAGATTTCCTGCCAGTTGCCTTTAATTATTTCAGCTTGCCCAGCTTGATCTTCTCTATATTCTAAAGCATTGAAAGCATCACTGCCAAATTCCGTGAGCATCACAGGCAAATCCAGTTCTGCATCAACCCGTTTCCACATATCGGTAAAACTGATCCCACGATAAGAATTGACCCCGAGAATATCAAGATCCTGACAATATTCAACAATCAGATCAAGATACTGAATATCACCATTTACAATGGTAAACGGATGATTAGGATCAACTTGTTTCCCTTCTTGGATTATTTCATTGAATAAACTGTATAAAGATTTAGCCTTTTCCTTGTGCTGTTCTCCAACCGGTAGATTTTCGATTTCAAAACTGGACCATTCCAGGCCATAATTGCTTTCATTTCCCAAAGCAAACATCAGAACACCGGGAGTATCCTTGTATTGTTTCACCATTTCGATAATATCTTTCTTCAGGGTTTCTCGGGTTAATGGATCAGCATAATTCGTCTGAGCTACCCACGCGCCGCCAACGTTATAGCCATATCTTCCCATTAAATGATTCACAACTGTCATGATCCCATGCTTCTGATAAATATAACTAACCCATTCTGGAGGAATAAGCCCGAAGGAACGAATCGTATTGATCCCGGCATTTTTCATCAAATCACATTCATAATCCAGAACCTTCTGTATATGAGGATCTGGATTTGCCCATAAATTGTAGGCATAATTTTCACCGATCGGAGTGTAACCCCAGACTATACCTTTCACAAAAAAATCCTCGCCATCTACCTGCAGTTTCCAGCCATATTCATCCTGATAAGTCGTTACGAGGTTAGGAGTATTGGCATAACTGGCAGCAGCAAAACAGAAAAACAGGAACGCTGTGAGGAAGCGTAATTTCTGTTGTGCCTGTAATACATTAATTATTTTGATCATTTTCCCTCCATTCATCAACGCTGATTTTAATTCTCATGAAATATATTCATTTTAATCCGAAAAACTGCTATATAGCAATTTCAAAAAAGCAAAATCCTGTCAAGATTTTTTTTCCTCTGATAAAAAGTTTTAAACGTTTGATATTCTATTATTGTGGTTTTACAGATAAGATAATATTCTGGAAATCTTTATTCAGATAAGGGTCTATAGAGATTTTACCGGATGCGTTTGCAGGATTCTCTGGTGATCAAACGGGCAGGCATGATGATATGTTCATAATCTATGTCTTTGCCACTTATTGCCGAAAGCAGCATGCTCACGGATTTCTCGGCCATCTCAGTGATTGGTGCCGCATTGGTCGTCAGCGTAGGAAAAATCCTAGAAGCAATTTCGATATCGTCGAATCCGATTATACTGATATCGTCAGGTATCTTTAATCCATTTTCCTGGATCACTTTCATCGCCCCAATAGCCATGGAGTCGTTAGCACACATGATGGCGGTAGGAGGTTCAGGTAATGACAGGAAATATTCAGCCGCTTTGCTGCCTGATTCATACGAATAATCTCCCTTGAATATCATGGCAGCATCTTCTTCCATGCCATAAGCATTCAGTGCACTCACATATCCCTGAAGCCTCTCTTTGCAGACATCTGAGTCTAATAAACCGGAAATAAAACCGATATGCCTGTGACCCAGAGACCAAAGATAATTGGTAGATTCGTAACAACTGTTGAAATTATCAATTGTGATAGAAGGTATAGACTTATCTTTGGCAAGATTATCCAGCAGTACTATCGGGAGAAGTTTCTTGATCTCCTGGATCTTCTGCTCAAGCCGGGGGAAACAGCAGATGATCACTCCATCAATTTTTTTATGATTATTGAGCGGATTCAAATCATTTGAATCAGAAAAAAGAAGCATATTATACCCATTTTTTTTCACCGTTTTTTCCAGGGCTTTGAAAATCAGAGAATAATAGGGACTTGAAATGCCTTCTTTAATTTCTTCATCCAGAAAAAAACCTAAATTATATGTTGCTTTGGGACTGATTTTACGATTACTGACAAATGTTCCTTTAGTTGTGAATTTATGTAGAATACCTTCTTCAGTTAACTCTGTAATCGCTTTTCTTATTGTCATATAAGAGACATTATATTCCTGAGCCAGTATTCTTTCTCCCGGAAGTTTATCAACTATGGAACCATTTTTGATACCTTCGATAATCTTGTGTTTTACGTTAATATATTTAGGTATACTTTTATTCATAAATTTTTCCCTCATGAAATACTGTTCATTTATTACGATATTTAATTCCAATAGCAATCTGCCTGATTTTGAATCATATTCCATATTATATTTCAAACATTGCTATAACGCATCTGAAGCACAAAATTATTAATTGCGTAATTAAGTCAAGAAGAATTATAAGCTATCTGAGCGACCTGTCAGATTTTAAAAATTGATTATTTTCAATAAAATTCTTGACAGCAAAATATGAAAATCAAATATTGCTATATAGCAAAAGACAAAGATTTTGCTGATGAATTTTGGTTTTACATTTTTTTATGGGAGGTTAAGGCAATGGCTGGTAAAATAGCAAGATTAATCATATTAGCTGCATGTTTTTCTTTTATTATTGGTGGCTGTGATCATATCACCGATCCGGATAATGTTCAAGATCCTACGATTCCAGCAAGTTATGAGCTGGTATGGTCGGATGAATTTGATCAGGAAACTCTCGATCCCGAAAACTGGGGATATGACCTTGGTTACGGCGAAAATGGCTGGGGGAATGATGAATGGCAGCTCTACACAGATTCTTCGGAAAATGTAAAAGTAGAAAACGGCAATCTGGTTATCTCGGCAATCTGGGATTCAACTAATTTTACCGCTCCAGGTAAGCGAGATGGTTCAATCAGCTCAGCTCGAATGAATACGAAAAACAAATTTTCCTTCAAATATGGAAAAATCCAGGCACGTATCAAAGCTCCCACCGGTATGGGAATGTGGCCTGCATTCTGGATGCTGGGCACAAATTTTGATACGATCGGCTGGCCTAAGTGCGGAGAAATTGACATTATGGAGATCAGTCCATTACTTCATGGAGATCAGACCACGATGTGTACCATGCACTGGTGGGATGATAACATAGCTGCTCATAATTCATACGGAACCAGGTGGCAATTAAGCGAAGTGCTTTCCGATGGTTTTCACACTTTCGAGGTTGAATGGGATGAACAGAGAGTAATAGGAAAAATCGATGATATTACTTATTTTGTGAAGGTAATTGAGCCTGATATAATGGATGAATTTCTCAGAAAATTCTTTTTGATCTTCAATGTTGCCGTGGGAGGAAATCTGGGTGGCGCACCTGATGAGACAACTCAGTGGCCGCAAAATATGTATGTAGACTGGGTTCGTGTTTATCAGACAGAAGAAAATCTGATCCCGGTAGAAACATTTGGTATTTACACTGATCTCACTCCGGTAGATGATGCTTTGACCATTGGTTCAAATGCCGAAATCTACGTCTGGGAAAACACTTTGACCGGTGGTTCGATTCCTCCATACGAAGGAGACAATGTGATTTCGTGGACTACAACCGGACAAGGCTGGTTTGGTGGGGGGATAAGCTCTCTGGCTCCGATCGATCTCTCCGGTTTTGCTGCCGGTACTATCAATTTCATGATCAAAATACCTGCAAATGTCAGCTTCAAAATCGGGATAAACGATGCTGCCGGTAATGAAAGCTATGTTGATTTTCCGGCTGGTCAGACAGTATTTGGTCTGGAAAGAAACGGTGAATGGGGACAGGCAATCATCCCCGTGGCGGATATTCAAGGTAATGTTGATCTGCAGATGCTGAGTTATGAATTCATGATCCTGGAAGAAAATGGCACTCAATGTCAGTTTGCCATTGACGATAT
>JAFGMF010000273.1 GCA_016927675.1 Candidatus Cloacimonadota bacterium | reverse complement strand
GAAAAAAGTTTGACAAGATAAATGTAAAACAACCTTCTATTAAACGACAAAATATTTTGATATATTTACCAAGGAGGTGTCATGAACAGGCAGATTATTTTCTTTGTTTTATTGATTATTTGTTTTTCTGTTTATGCTGATCAGGCAGATGGCTTATCAGCTGAGCAGAAAGAAATGCAGGGATTGGAGACCAGGATTTCCGGCGATGATCTCAATAAGCAGGAAGCACCTGTTTACAGAAGATTAAACCGGGAACTTCCAGAAGGTGGTTTGCTCCTGATCCCGGAAAGTTCAAACAAGCGGGTGTTAGCTTTTGATCCCGTTACTGGAGATCTCGTTGACGAGAATTTCATTCTTTCCGATGCAACCAACCTGTCAACACCGATTCAGGCTGTTCTGGGTCCGGATCAAAATTCTATTCTGATCTCTGATCAGGTCAAAGATCTGGTTCAGCAATACGATCTTGATGGTAACTACCTGGGAGTTTTTGCTCCTGCCGGAGGAGTTAATAACAGTATTCTGGATAACATCAGGGGAATTGCCTATCATTCCAATGGTAATCTTCTGGTTTCTAATGCTGGTGGAGCCAATGAAGATTGTGTCGCAGAATTTGATCAAGCAGGCAATTATCTGGGCAATTTTATTGCTAATGGTGAAGTTGATCCTTTTGACGTACTCTATCGAGAAAGCTCGGATGATTATATTGTAGCCGATATTGCTGACCCTGATTATCTTAAAATTTTCGATACGAATGGAACTCTGCTGCAAGTTCTTACTGACAATGTAAATTTCCCTGAACAGGTAGCCCTGGCGGCAAATGGTAATATACTGGCAGCCTGCTTCAGCAGTCCAAAAGGTGTTCATGAATACGCGCCTGATGGAAGTCTCGTTGGTATTTACAATCCTTTTGATTCCGGCTTGAGAGGAGTTTATGAACTGCCCAATGGCAATATTCTGATGACAGACGGAGACGGTGTTTATGAAATTGACCGTTCCGGTAATCTGGTTGAAACCAAATTCAGTGGAGCAAGTTGTCGCTTTATTACTCATGTCGTTCAGGATTCCGGTCCGACAGGATTGTATGAAGATTTCGAAAATGGTGAAATACCGACAGACTGGCAGATTATCAATGCTGACGGAGATGACTATGAGTGGGAGATCTATAACGGAACAAATGCTCACAGCGGATCATGGAGTGTCCGAATTCATTATAATTCCGCAGGATGTGATGACTGGCTGATTACTCCCCAGATCGAAATCTCTGATGACTATCTCTTCTCTGTTTGGGCTAATACTCATAACAGTTCATATCTGGAAGATTTTAATGTCTGGGCCAGTGTTAATGGCGGGGATTTTGATATTCTGATAGATCAGGTGTTACAGACTCCCAACGAATGGACAAATTATTCCTACTCGTTAACAGACATAACCGGCATAAATTCCGGTGATCTAGTCAATATCGCCGTTCAATGCGTTTCGGTGGATGAATATTATCTTTATCTGGACGATTTTTATATCGGCGCTTCTGGTCCTAATCCCAATCCGGTTTGCGCTGTAAATCCAATACCTTCTGATCTGGCAGTAGATGTTCCCATCGTAACAGATGTCGGCTGGAGTTATTATCATGATCCGGATTATACCGAGCCTGAAGGTTTCAGAATTTATATGGCGTATGACGAAGAACTGACGGATGCTTTCATTACCTATGTTGTTTACGATGGTGAGGGTGATTATGTAGTACTTCATCCGATTGTTTTTGATCCGGACACCCAATATTTCTGGAAAGTTGTGCCGACGACCGAAGCTGGCAGGGGAGATGCCGCCGGATGCCCCGTCTGGTCATTTACTACTGCTGCTCTGGATCCTGATCCGGTTTGCGCTCAGGAGCCATTTCCTGCAGATGGTGCTGAAAATGTCTTGATTGATTCTGATATCGGCTGGAATTACAGCCATTTCCCGGGTTATACCGAACCTGAAGGATTCAGAATTTATATGGCTTATGATGAGGATCTTACCGATGCATTTATCACCTACATCAATTACACTGGTGAAGGTGATTATCTTTTACCTCACCCAATTGACTTTGATTATGCAACTCAATATTTCTGGAAAGTTGTTCCTACTACCGAAAACTCCCGTGGTGATGCCGAGGATTGTCCGGTTTGGAGTTTTACTACCGAAGTGTTTCCCGATCCTGTCTGTGCAACCGATCCGATTCCGGCAGACGATGCTGTGGATGTGAGTGTAAATGCCAGCATTGGCTGGACGTATACTCATGATCCTTTATATTCTCTGCCGAATGGTTTCAGAATTCTTATGGCTCTTGATGAAGAGATGACAGATGCATTTGAAAGCTTTGTGCTGTATACCGGTGAAGGAGAATACCTTATTGCCCATCCGATCACATTTGATTATGAAACGGAATATTTCTGGCAAGTTATCCCGACAACCGAAGCATCCAGAGGTGATGCACAGAATTGTCCGATCTGGTCTTTCACCACAGAAGATGGTATATCTGTGGATAATAATGATCTTCCACCGCAGAATACAATTCTTCTGGGGAATTATCCAAATCCTTTCAACCCGGTTACAACAATCAGGTTTGGAGTAAAAGAAGGTGAGAATGCTGTATTG
>JAFGMF010000056.1 GCA_016927675.1 Candidatus Cloacimonadota bacterium | reverse complement strand
TGATCAACAGGCTGGTAATATCAAGCTCTGTTTTGCTTATTCTGACGATAACGGTCAGACCTTTCAGAAAACTGTATTAGATATCATGGGCAGCAGCGAACAATTCCCCTGGATTGACGAACCTGTTATTGAAATTATGGATGATGGAGCTGTGATCATCCTATATGATAAATTCGAAGACGGCACTAAGAATCTGTTCAGAGCCCTTTCGGACGCGAATGCAGAGAATTTTGATGTTCAACTGATCGCTGAGGATATTTCGGATGAAGTACATCTGATCGAAAAAAATGGAATCTTAACGATAACTTACCAGCAGGCAGATTCAGTTAATATTAATCAATTCACAGCATTTCAGTATTTTACCGATACAGAAAAAAGCGTGAATGAGGATGGAGGATTGGAAGCAGGATTAATTAAATTCTGGGGTCCTGATGTTTTTTTTGGTCATGTTCACTCAAATGATGATATTTGGATTCAACAGGCAGGTGGCGGCAATAACGGCGGTTGGCCTACATTCTGGGGTCCCGTTACCACTGCCGGAATTATTCGTCATTTTCCAACGGGTATGAGGCTGGCAGATTCCGGTGCACCAATGGAGGAAATCTTTAGAGGTGGAACTCCTGGCTGGGAAGAGAATGTGGGGACGGTTGATCTTCCCGAAACTGCTGTTGATATTAGGGAGAACGGACTGCGACCGTTTGAAACATTCGATGCCGATGTTGTTTATGTTAAAATAGATGGTTATGGTTATGATTCCATGTTGGGTTATCGCGAATTAAGCAGGATTGACAGCTTCGAAGTTTACAGCTGGTATCCTCACAATGCCGAAACAGCACAGGCAATCATAAATTCAGGTGATAATTGGTTTGAGGATGCAGAGCATATCCATACCAATAATGTTCCTGTTTATCAAATGAACTGGATTCAAGGTCCTTCCGGTACTTTAGCCGGACAATCTGTCTGGGTTGAAAATGAATTATGGATTGAAGGCGCTGTCGGTGGTATGCAAACCTGGGGTTGTGCCGATACAGTTTTTATTACCGGAGATATTACCTATACAAATACTCCGCCCGGCAATCCTCCTGATGATCCAAGTAATCCAAACCTGTCTGATTATTTTGGTCTGGTTTCGGAAAAGCAGATTCTGATCAGATATAAACATATCGATCCCTGGACAAATGAATTGCGTGATGATAACTGCAATGATATCTACCTGTACGGAGCTTATGCAGCAATTGCTAAAGGCGATTCGCTTGTCTACGGAGAAATGTCCTGTCATTATGACGGCATTTTCAGTTTCGAATATCAGCATCCGCATGGATCGACACCCGATTTTCTTGGTATCAGTCCTTACACAGGTAATGACACATTGTACACTTTCATTGATCTTCACAAATATATCTATCCGCTAAATACTATCGTACTACCTGCGTATGAAGGATTTATCCTGCACGGCAATCAACCGATGTCCAATCAGGTATGTGGTTATCCTTACGAAAGTAACGATTATTTATCTTCCTATCCTAATAACAGTTATGGAAATCCCGAATATCAATTTCAAGTTCCTTATGGTACCGATCTGCCCTGGTATAATCCGGTCTGGCCGGAATCAGCAGATGATATCGTATTCGAGAGAGGAGTAATAAAACTCTTTGGTTCTGTGATCCAGAGACGACGTGGTTATATCCACTTATCAGGGATAGATCCCTACAATCATGACGGTAATGAATGGGATCCGGAGAATTTTCAATTTGATGGGGATCATCCTTCAACTGGATATTGGAAAGATTATCGGTACGATTCAAGATTACTTACCACAGAACTGGTCGATTTTCCACGGATGGGGGAATACTACAATGACCGAAATCTGATGATCAGCAATTCAAGCAACGGAGGAGAGAGTTTTACTGAGCCTTATTTGCTGGATAACGGAATAATGTTCAATATCGATCGAACATATTTTACCGAGAATGAAGACAGAATAATTCTTTCTCTGCAGCGGAATTTTGAAGATATTGTATTATTCGAATCAACTGATGATGGTTTTCAATTCGATTATTTAACTAATATCAGTATGGATATGAACGATAACAGTTCAATATTTTATGAATCGATCAATCTTACTCAGGAGAACGTGATTTATCTGGACGGCAAACATTCATTTCTTGAAACTGTGATCAATGGTTATGACCTTAACAGCAATGAACTTAATCCGATCCATTATGAACAGCGTTATCCTAATATCTTTGATTTTAATATCTCACACGAAGAAATTAAAATGTATGTCAATCTCAAATACTGGATCGATCCGCCATATATTTCCATCAATTATTCTTCTGATAATGACCTGTTGGATAATGAAGTTCAATGGATGCCGGAAATACTCGAAAATATTGCTCTGGATGAATTTACTGATCTGATCTTAACTTTCGATGAAAGCGATTCTCTCTACATTTTTCTGTATGCCGGAGAGATTGGCTCAAATAATCCAAGGAATCTGTATCTAGTTAAAGGTTTTGTTGAAGTTGTTTCACCCGTCACATATGATGATCTCTCAAAATCAGCAATTTCTGTAGTGATTTACCCGAATCCATTTAATCCGTCAGGTGCCGGTCGCAGTTCCGAAACTGAGATCAGGTTTTCTTTAGTAGAAGATTCAAAGATAAAACTGACAATTTACAATCTAAAAGGGCAGAAAGTAAAAACGCTGATCGATGAATATCTGCTTGAAGGAGATCATTTTACCAGGTGGGATGGTGTGGATTCTTCCGGTCTGGAAACTTCATCAGGAATTTATTTTTTAAGATTTAAACAGAATGAGAGAGTTGTCTACAAGAAAATGGTCTTGTTCAAATAGTATGATCGATTCCAGTCCTTACCAATGCATTTACAGGAAGCAGG
>JAFGMF010000055.1 GCA_016927675.1 Candidatus Cloacimonadota bacterium | reverse complement strand
ATCAACGAGAAAGGAGATTGATCTGGCTAACCAAAAACGTTACAATTTGTTGCTGTTATTTATGATAATCACATCGGGTTTGTCTGGTTATCTCAGTCAATTTCCCGATAATCCGGCAGCTTCCGCCTGGCGTCAAGGCTGGGAAATAGAGATTCCGCTTCTTACCAGTCAGCTGACAGCTCAAAATTCACTTCTGCGTTTTTCGGATCTTGAGCTTTTTAACAAAACCCGTAATCAGGATAATAAGACTCTTTCGGAATCAGAAAAGAAAATGCTTACAGCTTCGGATTTACATGTTCGAGGCGGGGGAGAAGCTGTAATCTTGAGTGGAGGATTTAGAAATTATCAATTGAAAATCTCAACTAACGCTTTTTTTACCGGTAAAATCCTGGATAAACAGTATACCAGATTGGCTTTATACGGCAATCAAACCAATCACGATTATAATTTTACAGCCGGAGAAGGAAGCAGGGGCCATGCTTACGTTAAATTATCACTTTCTGCAGCAATGCCGGATGAATTTTTCCTCGAAAAACTACTGGGAATATCTACTGATTCCGCTTTCTGGAAGAATCAGCTAAACGCTTCTCTTGCTCTGGGGATTAATGTAAATTTCTATTATCCCTTAAAGTATGGTAAGCTGGACAGGAGCAGGCAGCATTTCGGTTCATTTACCGATAGTCTCTATTATGATTATGAAGCAGCTTATCATTATACCGATGAGGAATCGAGCGGAAATCTCGGAATGGGTTTTGGACTCGGACTGCTGTTTAAGTATCCTTTGGGTGAGTTCAGCCTTCACCTGGATGATATTCTTGCCCGGATGAATCTGAAAAATCTGGCCGGCGGAGCCTATGACGGCACATTTGTCGATTATCTTCTCTATTTTCATTCTGATGATTATGATCCCTTTGATGAATCATCCGAAAATGACTCTTTGCGACTGGCACATAAAACCGTAAAATTCTCTCCGACTTTGCGGATGGAACTGATCCATGAATTCTATCGAAACCTGTATTTAAAAACCAGCTACAGTTCTTCTGATCATGAATATACCCGCGGTTTTACAGCCGGAATAGGTTGTACAATCAACCGGAAAATACCATTGGAAATCAGCTTTGGATTTAAACCACAAATATCTTATCAGATCATGTCGGGTTATCAATCCCGAAAAATTGATATCTTAGTATTTACGACTTTTTATCATGGTTTTTTCAATCACGCCAAAGGATTATCTTTGGGCAGCCGAATTGTCTGGAAATTTGGAACTCAATGATTTACAGGAGATTAAGATGCCAGTTTTAACGGTTGAGAATGCGGGTAGTTTAACCAGAGATCAGAAATTGAGATTGATCACAGAACTTACAAAAGTGATTGCTGATATTACCGGGAAATCGGAAGCTGCAGTTTATATAAGGATTGATGAAGTTCCCCGGGAGAATTTCGGAGTTGGCGGTAAACCTCTGGGATAAATTCTGATCAAAGTAAACCCCATCGTTTTCTAAGATACAGTTCAAGTGAAAAGACGATGATGAAGATTGCGATCAGATACCATTTCTTGTAAATTGGAATCTCTGTTTTTAATTCCTCTTCTCTAGGCGTGAAATCTTCAGAAATCATGGATTCCAATTCCTGCGGATCATAAATCTTACCACCGGTAAGTTCGGAAATGTAACTGAGGATTGACAGATTGAATCCCTGATCCCGGCTTTCCGGATTAGCTGCACTTACGATAAATTCTCCGGAAGCCTCCTGCCCGGTTTGATCATCGATAATGGAAAAACTGTAATCACCAGCTTCCAATCCGGAGAGCTCTGTCAGATAATCATCTACTTCTGATATCATATATTTTTCAGTAGCCATTTTTCCGGTCTGATCAAATAGCTTTATTCTGGCATTTAGATCAGATACCGGGATCAACTTCTCATCATAAGCTTTCAAATATATCCGCACTGTCTCTCCCGCGAAATAACTGTTTCGCTCCGGAAAAGCATAAAATCTCTCTGAATTACGCTGTCCTATCCATTGACAGATATTACTGATGAATTCCCTATAATGATTTTCTCCAGTCCATAACTGCCATTTCCATAGATGTAGAAATGAGAAATACAATACTTTGCCCTGTTCATAATGAGAAAAAATTACTGCTGGAGTTTGCTGCTCATTGTTAATGATTGCCAGTACCTGAGCCTCCAGGCGGGGCGTCACATAATAGTAGCTTACTGGCGGAATATTATCTTGAATCTGTTTATCAATCAAACTGAAAGTATTATATTCCAGACTTTTAGACGTGAACTGAAGCACGCCGTCAAACCTGTCTTTTATAATTGTTGGTTTGGCCGGCAGGATCTGGGTCATGTTCTCAGGAATTTTACCGAAGAAACAAAGCCCACCTCCATTCTGCAAATACTGTGTTAGCATTCCCAGCTCTGCATTGTCCAAAGTCAGATTACCTCCGTTTATTAGTATCATCAGAACAGTATTCTCGAGTTGAGAAGAAAGTGTGACGATCTCTCTGCCTTTCAGGAAAATAGCGTTATCTTTAACCAGACTGATGCTTTCCCAACGATTATCATCTTTTAATGATGATAAAATAAATCGTGTATCCCAGTTCAGTTTATCAGAAATCACTATAGCTTTTAAACGACTATCAAGTACTTGAATTGCTGATGGATAATTATTATTATGATTATTGTTTTCTACCAACGAATCAGCCTTGATCTCGATTGAGAAGGGGATCAGACCTGATCCTTCAAATTCGTGCTCCAAAACCAGTTGCTGAAAACCGGAATTTTTAAAATCTACACTCTCTTTCTTCAGAATTTTACCTTCACTCACCATTAAAAGCTCAGCTGATCCGCGGTAACCTTCTGCATAGATATCAATTATAACAGGTGTGATCTCATCTTTGTACGTGCTCTTATTATGAGATATATTAGAGATCTCCAGATCTGCATTGATCAGATTAATCTGAGGATCATAGCAGGTTACCGGAACATTTATTTCATCAAGAATGCTCAGATCGGTATCTTTGAACCAGCCGTCACTACTTAAAAATATCTGCTTAAGATCACGGCTCCCGTGTTTCTTGATCAACTCTTCCATTGTTTTCGTTAAATTGGTAATGCCGGTGTCACCATCGATACCATCTGCAAAATCATACTCCTGCAAATTGTAATGTCTGGATCCATAAAGCTTGTGAATTTTATCTTCAAAGGGGGATATAATTTCTGTCTTAGGTTCATCCTTTGCCATTAGTTCCATACTGGCAGATCTGTCTTTAAGCAGAATGATCAGAGGTTTTACAGATTCAATGCGTACCAGATACAGGATTGGATTGAGTAACAGTAAAAGCACAATGGCCAGAGAAATACTGCGCAGAACTACCAGCAGCAGCTTGGAAAGTGAATCGATTTCAGGCACGGTTTTTCTGTAAAAAAGCAAACCGATTACAAAACTTATGATCAATATCAGAATAAATATCATTTAATTTACCAGTATTTGTGAGGTTTTACCTCAGCAAAATAGAACTTACCTTTTCCCAGATTTTCATCCCGACAAACAGGGATATGGGTTAAACCGAAAGTGGCTTTGATCTTTGTCAATAATTCTTTCTTATCTCCCAGAAATAAAGAGATGTCCCGATCGGAAAAGACCAGAGTTTTATCTTTGACGAAATTCTTCTGAAGATCTCGCCAGAGGAGTTCTTTTCGTACCAGCTCGCCAAATTGCCGGTGATATGGCCCACCGCTGATATCTGCCGGTGAAATATCGGAATGAAGCCCTGTTTTAATTATTCTGATACCAGCGGATTCAAATTCAGTGATCATATCTGCTGTAACTTCGATTGCCTTATCTAATGATAAGGGTTTATACAAACCGCTTACGTAAAGTTTTTCGAGATCTGTTCCTTTAAGGATTACTGCCGGGTAAATGCGGACATAATCAGGTTTGATGGCGAGAACCTGCCGGATTGTATCCAGAAAAGTTGACTGATTACTGCCGGGTAACCCGGGCATCAATTGAAGGCAGAGTTTCAAATTGCTTTCTTTGATTAAATCGGCGGTCTTTCTTGCAGTTTGAGAATTGTACCCGCGGTGTGATTCCGCCAGGACCGTGTCGGAAAAACTCTGAATTCCCAGTTCAATTGTTTTTACACCTGCTTTTTTCAGGCGGATAAGATCGTCATTTGTTATGGTATCGGGTCTGGTGGATATTCTGATTCCGACTTTCCCCAGATAAGGTTGAACAGTCTGAAAAAGCAAATCCTGAAATTCCACCGGTAATCTGGTAAATGTGCCTCCATAAAAAGCAATTTCAACTTCTTCTCTGGTAATTCTCTGACAGAAATCTCTGATCTTCCCGACGATTTCCTGTTTATTTATTGCAGTTTGCCTGGTGATAATTTTCTGGTCACAGAAAATACAGCGGAAAGGGCAGCCGATATTTGGCAGAAAAATTGGATATATCAACATAATGTGATGGGAGAAAACACAATTGCAGGCTAAAGATTGTATTTCAAGCAGGCTTGCCGAGCAGCATTCTGATGAGCTTGTTTTTTATTTGGTCCATTGCCTGAGCCTATTTTTTCATTTTTTATATAAACTTCTACCTGAAAATTCTTTGCATGCTCAGGGCCTGTTTCGGCAATTATCCGATAAACCGGAAGAGTCTGGAATTCACTCTGAGTATATTCCTGCAGGATACTCTTGTAATCCATCAGGGTAGCCTGCTTGATCTGCTGCTTGTAATCTTTGAGGATAAAACGGCGGATAAATTTTCTGGCTGCTTTAATCCCTCCATCCAGATAGATTGCACAAATCAGAGATTCCATGGCGTCTGCTGAGATCGACTGGGATTCTCTACCAGCATGGTTTTTGGTTTCCTGACTCATTTTCAGGAATTTTGTGAGAGCTATTTCCTTTGCTTTCTGGTAGAGAAATTTCTTTGAAACGATCTTCGACTTCAATTTGGATAATTGACCTTCACTAAATTGAGGATTATCAATAAATATCTCTTCTGCGACAATTAGTCCGAGAATGGAATCCCCAAGAAATTCCATTCTTTCGAAAGTTGCATCGTTATTATCGCTAGTGAAAGCCGAGGTATGCGAAAGAGCTGCTTTGAGGATCTCTGGTTTTGTAAACTGATAGTCAATTTCAAGCTGAAAATCCTTTAATTCAGAAAGTTCTGGCGCATCTCCGCTGAAATGCGCCAGCAATGTTTTAATTATACTTTTCAAAATATCAGGAAAGACCTTTTATTCTGGTTTCTTAAAAATAAGAACTGCGTTATGACCGCCAAAGCCCAATGAATTGCTCAATACATAATTTACATTCATGGATATTGCTTTATTAGGGATGTAATCAAGGTCGCATTCAGGATCCGGGAATTCATAATTGATTGTGGGGTGTAATTGCCCTGTTTGAATGGTTTTACAACAGGCAATAGCTTCGATCCCGGCTGCAGCCCCAAGTGTGTGCCCGACCATCGATTTGGTTGAACTTATCTTGACTTTTCGGGAATAAGGGCCGAATACATTTTTAATGCTGTATGTCTCATTTTTATCGTTTAACGGAGTAGATGTACCATGAGCATTAATATAGTCAATTTCTTCAGGTTTTAACCCGGCATCATCAAGGGCTGCGTGGATAGCTCTTGACCCGCCTTCGCCTTGTTCGGCAGGAGCGGTTATGTGATATGCATCACATGTAGCTCCATATCCTACGATCTCAGCATAGATACGAGCCCCTCTTCTTCTGGCATGTTCATATTCTTCAAGAATCAGACACCCAGCTCCCTCTGCCATGATAAACCCGTCTCGCTCTAGGTCAAAAGGTCGGCTGGCTTTTTCTGGCTCGTCATTTCTTGTGCTGAGAGCTTTCATTGAACAGAATCCGGCAACCGCCAGCCTTGTAACCGAAGCTTCTGCACCGCCAGTGAGCATGATATCTGCATCTCCGTACTGAATAGCTCTGTAAGATGAACCAAGTGCATGATTTGCCGATGCACATGCTGATGTAATATTATAATTTACCGAGCGGAAATTGAATTCAATCGCTACTTCAGCTGAAGCTATATTGGAGATCATTTTGGGAATAAAGAAAGGACTGATCTTTCTGGGACCGAGTTTTACCAGTTTTGTTGTTTCTTCTTCAAAGGTAGACATCCCACCGATGCCGGAAGCTATGATAACTCCAGCTCTGTCATGATCGAATTCAGTCAATCCTGAATCCTCAAGAGCTTCCCTGGCAGTTATCAAAGCAAACTGTGCATATTTATCCAGTTTTCTGGCTCGTTTTCGATCCATGAAATCCTGAGGATCATAATTTTTTACTTCACCAGCAATCCTGCTGCTGAATTCATCAGTGATTTCAAAACCCTTGATAAGTTCAATTCCGGAATCTCCCTTGAGAAGACGTGCCCAGGTTTCTTCGGTATTTTTCCCTAAAGCGTTCAAAGTTCCTAAACCTGTAATCACCACTCTTCTTTTACCCATCATGTACCTCTTGATAATTAATTCAGGTGGAACCGGAGAACGATTCCACCTGGTAAGACTAATTGATCTTTGATTTTAAATATTCGATTGCTTTTCCAACCGTTACGAGTTTTTCAGCATCTTCATCTGCAATGTCAATATCAAACTCTTCTTCAAATTTCATGATCAACTCAACAGTGTCAAGAGAGTCTGCACCTAAATCTTCGATGAAATTTGCTTCCATTGTTACTTCACTTTCTTCTACTCCAAGTTCTTCCACGATGATTTCTTTAACTTTAGCTGTGATATCCATTTTCTTTTCCTCCTTATTATGATATTACATTATTAATCCGCCATCGACTTGAATCGTCTGACCAGTAATGTATTTTGCCAGATCAGAAGCCAGAAACAAGCATAAATCAGCTACGTCTTCCGGCTTACCCATTCTCTTCAAAGGTATGGCTTCCGCATATTTTTTTATTACTTCTTCACTTAAAATACTGGTCATTTCTGTCTCAATAAAACCGGGAGCTACTGCATTCACTCGAATATTGCGACTGGCAAACTCTCTGGCCGTTGATTTCGTCAAAGCAATTATCCCGCCTTTGGAAGCTGCATAATTTGCCTGCCCAGCATTTCCCATTATTCCAACAACTGATGCTATATTGATTATTACGCCACTACGCTGTTTCAACATGTACCGACTTACCTTCTGAGTACAGATAAATGTGCCTTTTAGATTGATTGCCAGAACCAGATCCCAATCTTCTTCCTTCATTTTCATGAGTAAGCCGTCCCGTGTTATTCCGGCATTATTGATCAGGATATCTATATTCCCACGGGTAGAAGAGATCTCTTTAAAAATATCTTCAATCTGATCAGATTTTGTTACATCAGCTTGATACCCGGCAGCATTCAACCCTCGGGAAGTCAACATTTCAACTCTTTGGTCTATCAATTTTTTATTAATATCTACAATAATTACAGCAGCATTGTTCATCGCTAATTTTTCTGTAATGGCAAGGCCTATACCCTGAGCAGCTCCTGTGATCACTGCTGTTTTTTCAGATAAATCTATCATTTCTCACTCCAACTCGGATTCGATCGTATAAAAATCTTCAATGGTATCCAAACTTAATATTTTCACATTTCTGTCAATTTTCTTGATCATACCGCTCAATACTTTTCGAGGGCCGAACTCAAAAAAACGATCCACACCAAGTGAAATCATTTTCAGAACCGAATCTACCCAGAGAACCGGCGAGGTGATCTGTCTGGCAAGATTTTGTTTTATTGTTTCCGGATCATTAACAGATTCCGCATTAAAATTTGATATCAATGGTATCTCTGATCGCGTAAAACTGATTTCAGCCATTTCCTGGCTCAACCATTCTTCTGCTCTGGCTATAAGAGGTGAATGAAACGGTCCACCAACCGAAAGCGGAATTACTCTTTTTACGCCTTTTGCTTTTACGAGTTCAGTAACTTTTTCAACTCCTGTATGAGTTCCCGAGATAACCGTCTGTTCCGGAGTATTGAAATTTGCCGCTATCACAAGATCGGTTTGTGCTACCTGTTCACAGAGTTGTTTGATAACACCTGCATCAAGACCGATAATGGCAGACATGGCAAAAGGCGTTGATTGATTGGCTTTGAGCATGAAATCACCACGTTTATGGACAAGATACATGGCATCAGAGAAATCTAGAACCCCGTTTACCACTAAAGCCGAAAATTCACCTAGAGAATGACCCGCTACATAATCAGGAACAAGATTAAACCTCTTACTGAAATACTTCCAGGCAGCAATGCTGTGAAACAAAATCGCTGGCTGGGTGATATGAGTTTCCCGTAGAACAGATTCAGGTCCTTCCATCATGATTTTGTGAAGATCAATACGATTTTGCTTTTCAAATTCCTTCAGAATCTTCTCAAGATCGGGATTTTCCCTGATAAAATCAGCTGCCATACCAACATATTGAGCACCCTGTCCCGGGAAAATAAAAGCAGTTTTACCCATAAAAAATTATCCTCAGTTTTTTATAATCTGATTAAAATACTGCCGGAAGTTAAACCAGCTCCAAAAGAAGCCATTAAAATGAGATCACCTCTGCGGATTTTACCGCTTCTGATGAAGTTGTCCAGAGCTATTGGGATGGTTGCAGCAGAAGTGTTGCCGTATTTTTCGATATTTATGATTACCTTATCTTCATCTATTCTCAATTTCTTGCCCAGTGCTTCGATAATTCTGATATTAGCCTGGTGAGTTATTAACCAGTCAATCGATTTTACATCGAGATGATTTCTTTTTAATACGTTTTCACATGCATAATACATTGATTTAACGGCAAGCTTGAATATCTTGTTCCCTTCCATGTAGATCGTGTGAAGATTCTGTTTAACTGTTTCTTCAGAAGCCGGCAGTCTGGAGCCACCGGCATGCTGGACCAGAAGATCAAAATTAGATCCATCAGCGGAAATCTCAGAATCGATGAATTTTGAGATGTCAGAACTCTCTGCTCTGGAGATGATCGTGGCACCGGCTCCGTCTCCAAAAAGGACGCAGGTATTTCGGTCTTTCCAGTTGGTTATTTTGCTGAGAATCTCTACACCAATAACCATTATATTTCTGCATATTCCGGTTTCGATATATTGTTTGGCAATATTGGATGCGTAAATCCAGCCTGT
>JAFGMF010000054.1 GCA_016927675.1 Candidatus Cloacimonadota bacterium | reverse complement strand
AGAAGTGATTTTCAGGCAGTTACCGCCAGAATTGAAATTCATCCAGGGGAAAAATCAGTTGATCCTGATGGAGAAAAAGACCAAGACGGTATTGGAGAACAAGATCCTGAGTAAACTGGCAGAATTTCATCGGAAAAATCCTCTGATTCCAACCGGGCAGAATTTCAATGAACTTATGGGTATTTTCGGGACAGAACAAAAAGATAATACCAGGCAAATTCTCCAATTGCTTCTAGCAAATCTGGTCGAAGAGAATAAACTGCGGGAAAATGACAACAAAAACTGGTCTCTGGCAAATCATGAAGTTAGTATTGATAAATCAATAATGGATAAAATAGGTTTTATAGCTGATGTTATTACCGATGTAGATAAAGGATTTATCGGAATAAATGATCTGGAGCTTGCAGCTGCCCATAAGCAAATTCTTCAGCAGGAATTTCAACAGATCATCCAGTATCTGCTTGATCAGAAGAAAATCGTACTGCTGAAAAAGCATGCTGTTGCCAGCAAATACCTGCAAACTGTCAGAGACAAACTGATAAACTATCTCAGAACAGAACCTTCCGGAATTACAGTATCCGGTTATCGCGATCTGATCGACAGCAATCGGGCCTGTTCTTTATTACTGCTCGAATACTTTGATGAATCAGGTATTACTGTTCGTAAAGATAATATCAGAGTGTTGAGTAATCGGTTCCGGCAACAATAGCTGTAAAGATATTTTTACCATGCAAGATAGAATTTACCGGTTTTTACAGAAAGCAGCCTGGGTTATTCTTTTTATCTCGATAGCAGTTAATCTTTTTAACTGGATAGAACAATCAAGGTCTGAGTTGTGTTCACGTTCCCTGCCGTTCAATATAAGAAATTCCCGGATTGTAAACGTTAAGGATTCCACTTTGACCTTTCTGACCGGGATGATAATCATCAAAATTGACTCGATTCAGGTTCAGGAACACACTGATCTCAATCTGCGCGGAAGAAAACATGATCGGAACGGCAGCATTTTCTACAGCCCGGGTTTGGAAACAGATGAGTCTCTGGAAAAAAGAATCATAGCATATTGCTGTAGCCGGGATCGGGTTTCAATCGAATATGAAGATCCCACAACGGGCAAGGGATCCAGTTTATCCGTCGGCACCGTTCTCCAATTCGATAAATCAACGCTTCTGAGTCTCATCTTTAATATAGTTCTGATTACTCTGATCTTCTTTAACGTCTTTCTTCTCCTCAAATACAGCGTGACGAAGATCAATATCTATATAATCTTTTTCATGCTGTTGCTTACCTGTCCGGATAATCTGACGGAAGGCCTGGCAGCTGATCTGCTGATGAATTGCATTGCCGGATTATTTGGTATTCTATTCTATATTTTCATTCATCGTAAGGTATATCCAAACTTGAAAACATCTGGTTATCTATATGCCAACCTGGCTTTGATCCTTCTTGTCATAGCAGTGAAATTATTCCTGGCAACCGATCTGATCGTTGTTCTTTATGGCTGGTCACTCTTCTGGATGTTGCTCAGTCTTATCGTACTCAGAAAGGGTTACCGTCAGCACGAATCAATCGAATTGAAGAGGTTGTTAAATGCCTTCCGTGGTCTTTTTTTGAGTATCATTGCAGTTATAATGCTGCTGATAACCAATGCTATTTTTGAGCTGACAACAGCCGGGTTTGCCATATCAGGGATGTATAATCTGCAGATGACGCTTCTTTCCCTGATCCTGATTGCTGCAGCGATGACTTTTCTGGTGGGGGTTTTCTGGTTTTTCGGATCATTTACCTGGGGGATGCTAACCGGGACAGTGTTGGATGTAAAAATACGCAGTACAATTATCTACACAATTATCGGGATCGTTTTTATTACCTTTTTCGGATTGATTGATTATTCCCTCGGTGAATTGCTGCAAGGTTTATTTGGGAATTTCATCGGATCAGATTTCATTGCTGGAATCCCTGCAACCATTGGTCTGCTGGCTTTTTTCAACCCGGTAAGAGCAAAGGTGGAACAACTGGTAGATAATAAACTCAACACTTCTGATCTTGATTTCCTGGAGAAAACCGACAGTTTTACCGAGGATCTTTCCGGTGAAAGTGTGATCGAAGGCTTTGAAGAATATATCTGCGAGAACCTGATGCGGAAATTACCGATCAAGAAAGTTGCTTTGATTTCTTATGATAAAGAACAGAATGATTTTAAATTCAACGAGATAAGAGGGAGTGAAATAGAGGAGAATTCTCTGGTGAGGGATGTTCACAAAATCCTTACACAACAGGAGATTTTTAAAACCTGCATCGTAAATGAGGATCCCCGGGAAATTTCCAGCTTCAATCTGGTTATCCCGATTATACATGACCCGGATTGTAAATGGTTCCTTGCCCTGGGTTCCAAGCAGGATGGAACAGTTTATACCCGTAACGATGAGAAATCACTGGTAAAACTGGCGAGTAAAATAAAACTGTCACTTAAATTTATTCTGGCATATGATAATATTGTAAATAATCGCTATATTTATCAGTTACAGCAAAAAGATAAACTGATCAGTCATTATGAAGAACTTGTTAAGAACCTGAAGGCTGAAAAAGAGAATCTCGAAAATGATAGTTAGAGAAAAAATATTCTTACTAATGCGCAAAGCCGGGTGGATATTATTTCTGATTCTGCTGCTGATCCAGGTTTATTCGATGATCCTCCGGATAACTCCGGGATTTAAATTTGGCACAGTTCCTTTTAAATTGAACCAAGGCAGAATAGAAGAACTTGAAGAGGACAGTCTCGCAGCTTTCTTAGAAAATAAGATCATCCTGCAGATAGACAGCACGACCTTTTATAATCCGGAAAAGCAGAATAAAGATTCTAAAATTGAAGAAAGCAGTTCGTCTTCCAATATCGTTATCATGAGGACGAACGACAGAGAGATCATACATGTTGAAATGCCGGAGATCATGGTTAAAGGTGATAGTGTGGAATTAGTCTGTCAGGATACCCTTTCCGGAGCTGTAAGCACTCACACGATTCCGGTGAAAAAAATATGGGACTATCAAGCGATCGGTAATTTTCTGATCAATTTCCTGCTTGTTACGATAATCTATTTCAATGCCTTTTTATTACTGCGGTATAGTCGGGTTAGGGAAAATATTCTGATCGTCTATTTTCTTCTATTTCTGTTTACTCCCGGAATGTCTGATGTACTACCAAAATTTCTCCATTCCGGTTGGGAAAATATCATCTCGCCATTCTGGGGAATTTTATTTTATCATTATATCTGCATTAAAACGGGAGTATCCAGAAGAATCAGAAAAATCTATCTTCAAACCCTGATAATCGGGGTGATCAGTTTCTTGATAAATATCTGGATCGGAGGAGTTAATCTTGTTACCATCTGGTCTTTAATCTGGTTGATAAAAGCGTTTCTTTTATTGCGCAGATCATATAAATCGGATTCTACAGGGTATTTAAAGCGATTGATGGCTGCTTTTGGGGGGCTGGTTGTTTCGCTGTTGTCAATCATGATCTTTCTTTCTGTAATCTTGTTGTTGATTATTGTATTGGGAGTTTCTTCCCTGGCCGGATTTTCCTCTCTGGTGGAAACACTTTTTGAAAGCTACGGGATAATAATCGCTGTTATTATATTGCTGCCAACTTTGGGGGTAATTCTGGGTATTATCTGGTTTCTGGCTTCGTTCACCTGGAGTCTGCTGGATGGGACAACTCTTGATGTAAAGATCCGCAGCTCTCTGATCTATACTATTATCGGTATATTTTTTGTCTCTTTCTTTGGATTAATTGATTATTCTCTCGGTGAATTACTGCAGAATATTTTTGGCAAGTTCATCGGCACGGAGTTCATTGCGGGGATTCCGGCTACCATTGGATTGCTGATTTTGTTCAATCCTGTAAAAAACAAGGTTGAAAGACTTGTCGACAGCCGATTGAACACAACGGAACTTGATTTTCTGGAAAAGACAGAATCCTTTACCAGAGAGCTTTCTGAGGAAGGTGTTCTGGAGGGTTTTGAAGGTTATATCTGTGATAACCTGATCAGGCTTCTCATGGTTAAGAAAGTTGCTCTGATCGTTATGATGGCAGACAACAGAGAATATATCGTCAAAGAGATCCGGGGAAGTGAGCTTGAGGAAAATTCTCTGATATCAGATGAGAAGGGTATTCTGCAAGAAAACAATATCATCAGATTAAATAATTTCAGGAATATGAATGAAGCAGATGCAGCCAGTTTTTCTCTGATCATCCCAATCATTTTTGAAGATGATCTTCGCTGGTTTCTGGCATTGGGTGAAAAAAATGATGGCTCTACCTATACCAGGAAGGATGAGGAAGCTTTGGTTAAGCTGGTGGAACGGATCGGATTATCACTGAAGTTCATCCTGTCTTATGAAGAGATTATGGCAAAAAAATATCAGCAGAAAATAGCTGAGAAAGATAAAAAACTCAAGCAGAAAGATACTCTTATCAGGCAGTTGAAAGATGAATTGAAGAAAGCATAAATTAGTGAGTTGAAAAGATCTTAATAAGAAAAACCGGAGGGTAAGATCAGAATAGGAACAAGCCAGATAATTTACTTTGATCAACAGAAAATCAGAATTTTGTGATCAATCATTAAAATAATGGACAGAATATAATAATGAATTAAAAGTAAACCATGAACGGTAGAAAAGCTAAAAGCCGGACAATAGTCAGTCTTTTTCGGAATAATTTGTTTTTGATTGCCATTATCTCAATTGCTGGAGCAGGTTATTTCTGGATATCGTCCACATATAAAAATTTCAATCTGGAAGCTGATTCACTCAGGGAAAATTT
>JAFGMF010000053.1 GCA_016927675.1 Candidatus Cloacimonadota bacterium | reverse complement strand
TGCACAGCCCGGCAATTCTTAACGAGAATTTCAGCCTGAAGCATGATCCTGATGTTTTCCTGGCAGGTCAGATCAGTGGGGTGGAGGGCTATCTTGAATCTGTCTGGAGCGGTTTGATCACAGCACGATGTCTTAGCGAAAATCTGCAGATGCTGCCTGAAGAATCAATGTCAGGTCAGATCTGGCGCTTCCTCTTGCGTCCGGGACAGAATTTTCAACCGGTTAATGCAAACTTCGGATTACTGCCGCCCCTGGACAGGATAATTCGGGACAAAAAAGCAAAAAAAGCTGAGTTATCAGAAAGAGCTTTAACTTCATTACGAAAATTTATTCAGTGATCATGGCTTAGAATTCGCAAGTGGATTGAGACAAACTTCAAATTATTGTATCATCAAAGTCAGGTAAAATATCAAGAAGTATCCCAATCTTTATTTTATCAGATTCTGCTTCGTTGTATCTGCCCATCAAGCGATAGATTCGTTCGCGGATAATATAAGGGTTAACGTAATCGGGATCATTTTCTATTGCTATATCACAGCTTTTCAGGGCTTCAGGAACTCGTTCCAGTTTCAATTGGATTTCAGCAAGCAGGGTTAAATATAGACTGCACCCAGGTTCACAGAGCACAGCATTTTCCAGATCCCGTAAGGCTTTCGGTAAATTGTGCAGTTGTTTCTGCAGTTTTCCTCTGCAATAAAGCGCATAAGAGAATGACGGATCTTTCTCAAGAGCAAGATTATAGCTCTCAAGAGCTGCTCTGGTGTCTTTCAGAGCTGTGAAATATTCTGCTCTGGCTAAATAATACAGTGATACATCGGGCATCAGATCGATCGCCTTTTCTATTGTTCGGAGCGCTTCAGAGTAGTTTTTCTCATCTGCCTGTAATTTACTTTCAGTATATAAAAGGATGGCATTTTCAGGGCTTATTTTTACTGCCTTATTAAGATAAAAACGTGCTGAAGCCAGATCGTGCTGAAGTCTGTAAGCTTCGGCAAGTTCCTGAAGAGTGTAAACATCATCTGGTTTCAATCTTAATTTATCCTGATAGAATGAAAGTAGATCCCGATAATTAAGATCATCTTCAGGGATGGCTTTCCAAGCTTTGTCGGGTAATAATGATGATACTGAGGGCTCATCCCCGCTGGCAATGGTTGAAAGATTTCCATCAGAATCCAGAAATTCTTCCAGAAACGTGGAAAAATCCGGATATAGCTGACCCCAGGATGATGGAAAGTCTTCATGAAAAGCATCAAAAACAGGCGATTCATTGCTACTATCCAGAGGTTGGATAAAGATCAGGATCTCCTGATCACGAGTATGACAGCAGGGGATAATGGGATATACACCTTCCCAGTCATATCCTAATTTCCATTTTTGTTCACTCAAATTCTGGTATTTCTGATACAGTTCTTCCAGACTGAAGATTACCAGACTGTTCCAACGGTAATCTTCGAGCTGTTCTTGACTGAGACATTTACCTGAAACGGTGTTCGGGAGGATATAACCGCCATTGTAATGGGTAAGGAAAATCCGATAAGAATTTGGCAGTTTTAACCCGGTGATCTTTTCTATTCTGATGATATCTTCTTCGCCTATTCCCGGAGAAAATAAATATCTGCGGGGATTTTCCACAATTTTCCTCTTCAATTTGATGATAGATTTTCTGATATCGAATTTCATTTTATGTGATTTCAGATTGTTGTTTTCGGGGGGAATAGTTCTTTTATTTCCGGTATGGACTGAAATGAAGAACGACGGAAAAAGAGGTAATAACAGATGGCAGAGATAAGATAGAGAATGATTGTGATATAAAAGGAAAAGGAAAAGGAGTATTTTTCGATGATGGTACCTCCAAAGAGAGTACTAACTGCCCAAGCTCCGCTCCAGGAAAGAGATGCCAGAGCATTTGTAAAAGGTTGCTGTTCTTCCTTGACCAGCTCCATTTCAAAATTCTGACTAATCGGGATATTCATGTTCATCAAAGCACCTCGGAGAATGAAGGCTATAACAGCTAGAGGAAGCTGCCTGGTCAAAGCCAGGATCAGCATGAAAGGGATTGAGATCAACTCGGTGAGAACAATGCTTTTTAGCATACCAAATCTGCTGGTTAATATGGGAGCGGAGATCATTCCAAAAAACATCACTACCTGCAGAGCAGCGAAGATAACACCGATTGGAGCAGGACCCAGATTGAATTCATTACGAAAATAGAGGTTCATGAATGGGATCACCAACCCGGCTCCCATACCGATCATGATCTTGGGAATCATCATTTTTGTCAGTAACGGCCAGTTATAATCCCTGATCTGATCAAGTAACCTTTTCTTGATCTTGGGAATTGGTTTGGGCTGAAGCTTGAGAAAAGGAATCACAGATAGAAAACTGATACCCACTGAAAAATAAAGTGAAATTTCGTAAGCAAGATTGACGGGTAAAGAAAACTGCTTCAAGATCCTGGGCAGAAATCCGCCGGCAATAGATCCAAGTAAGGCAGACATCATCCAGACTCCCGAAGAAATTCCAAAAAGATAAATTCTCTCGCGTTTATTACTGTTACGCATAATGAACGGAGCACCGGCAACCCTGTATACCGTAATGAACATATTAGCCAGAAAGGCAAATATGATAATCAATTTTATCTCTTTGAAATAGACCTGTAGAATATAAGCCAGTGACGCCAGAAACATGGAAATTACGAGGATCTTCTTGATCTGAATACGTTCGATCAAAAAAGCTGCCGGTATTGCCACCATTGCTGCGCCGATGGCTCCGAATGACAGGATCTGTCCGATCTGACCTTCCTGATAACCATATTCCTTCAGGTAAAGATTGAAAAGAAGCTGGAATACGGCAAAACCAATTCCGTTATATATTCCGCCGACCAGGAATAATCTGGCATTAGCTGAAAATAATTTTACGTGAGTTAAATAATCCTTGATCAACTTATCTTTCCTTTAACTTTGTTATAATCCTGCGATCTGAAAAATCAGAAACAGGATTATTACAAAAAACAATATAAAGACGAGTCTCGTTCTCCTGCGTTTCTGCAGAATACGGTAGTGGGGAATATCCAGATAAAATAGTTCTGCAGAGCTGGTTTTGATAATTCCAAGACGAAGAAATCTCTGAAGCCGCCATTTACTGATGAATCCGTTTTGAATGATAGCTACGGCATCATCAGCATTATACGCTGATAAAGAACGAAGCTTTCTGATCAGTTTGCGATCATAATAACTGATCACCGCATTAATAAGTGTGATCAGAATTCCTAAATACAATGCCAGATCAGTCATATCTTAAGAAATCCTTTAGATTTTTTCCCAGAAGTTCAAACAATTCCAGCTTGTCAATAAATGTCTGATTGAAATCTTTTTCTTGTATTATCTGCTCAATCTGATATGAACCGATGCTGTAAGGAAAAATGTACGTTTTCGAACAGCTTATTTTCCAGAAACGAACGAAACCAGATATGTTCTTAATCGGTTAAATGTATGAAAAATAAAGCATATATGGGTTTGGCATTAGAATTGCTTAATTTATTAATCATAAAATGAATTAAGGAGAATCCGAAAATGGTAAATCACAGAAAGGACGCTGAAATTAAGAC
>JAFGMF010000052.1 GCA_016927675.1 Candidatus Cloacimonadota bacterium | reverse complement strand
TGATACCAACTTTCTCCCTGATAATTATCAGAAATCCAAGCTGAAGAAGATAACTGACGGCAAAAATCAGGAAAAATCTTCTAAATTCAACAAAAAAAACGCTTTTACTGCGGAAAGTCCAAATTTTGTTAAGGATAAAACTGTTTAAAAAACCAAGGGTATATCCGACGATATTAGCCGGGATATAATGTACTCTGCCGATTTTCATCAGTAAGAATATAGTGCCCAGAGTGATCAAAGTATTGCATACTCCGACCAGACCGAACTTAGTTAATTGCAAGAAAACTTTTTTGATGCTGCTTTTCATCGTTTCAAAATTCTTTTGCCCGATAAATATAAAAATCCTCATCCTTTTGGGCAAATATTGTAGTTGAATTCCTGAAAAGACGTTGATAACTCTTTTCGAATGCCGGAATTGCCTTGTTCAACAGATAATAACGTTCTTCTCGGTCAAAATGACTCTCAGACCTTTCAATAATATCCTGATAACTAAGTTTGTATCCGTTATCAGCAAATTTCTTGTCCCAGATCATATATGTGCCGTATTCTTCGCGATCGGCATACCAGAATCTGTGATCAGGTAAATATGGTAATAATGATGTAGCCGCATAAGAAGGATACGCTATGATAACAGCATCAGAAGCCAGATTCTCCGATATCCATCCAGCCGCCTCCCGTCCACCTGAATAAAGGAAATTATGTTCTTGATAATGATGATAGATCCCACTCAGACAGGAAACCAGAAGTGTTATCTTTAAAATATGCAGCGAAACATCACTAAAAGTGAAGATCTTTATTATCTGACAAAAATCTGCTTGATCTTTTTGCCCGGGATAATAACGCTCCAGCCAGAGTGTGAAGACCATAATGATAATTATCAACCCATGCTGCCTTGCTGATCCTTCATGAATTGCAGCAAAGATCAGATAAAGCCATCCGATTGATATCAACAGCAACAGAAAAAGAGCAACTTTGTTCAGCATGCGTAGTAAAAACAGGATGAAAATTATGAAAAAGAAGAATCCAACAAGACTGTCTGCCTGTGTGCCAGGTAAAAAAGCATCCTGGGCGGCTCTTAACAGAGGTTCCAGATGAAAACCGGCACTATTTGATGCAACTAGGGCATTCTGCTGATCAGGACTGATCGGATAAATCTGCAGCATGAGGCAGGCAAACCCCAGGAAAATCAAAACGAAAGCTGCTATCCCGGACAGATCGATTTTCTTCCTTGTTAATTCGTATCCCATGATCAGAGACAGAGAAAGCGCAATGCCAAAGCTGTGGATATTGGTATTGAATAATAAAAATATCAGCGAAGCGATCAATATCGGTTTGCGCTGTCTGAGATGATAAAGAGAAGCAATTATAATTAACATCAGCACCGTCAGATTGTAATTTCTGGCAATGATGATGTATTCAAAGAACAGATAGTAGGAAAAACAGAAAATAACTTTGAAGATCAGAGAAAATGGTGCTTTTAAGAAAAAAATTACCACAGCAGTAAAACCAAGTAACCAATGCAGGATAAATTGAGATTGATATGAGAATCCTGCCTGATTGAGTAAAAACAGAAGAAAATGCCATAATCCCGGAGTACCTTCCATGGGTAACTGCCTTATCAATTCACCAGCTCCAAGATCTCTTGCCAGTAACCAGGCCTGTGCTTCATCCCGCCAGGGCTCATGATTTATCATCGTAGAAAAAGTAACTGCTCCATAGATCAGAATCAGTAGAAAGAGAATAAGTTTATTATTGTCAGGATTCTTAATCCCGGATCTCTTCATGATACTCACTCTCTGTATTTACCTGCCAGATATTATCCTTCCCCGGATAACCCTTCTCCAGATTATCAACAGCAGTCAAAGCCGTTAACATCGAATGATCCTGATTATTATAGCGATGCATCCCATTCCTGCCGATCAGAAAAAGATTTTCCAGTCTGTCTGTATAATCCCGGATGATATCAAACTGCTCGTAACTTCCCCAATAAGCCGGATAAGTCTTGGCTGCTTTTATCACGGTACCATCCAGAATATCTTCACCATCAACCAAACCAAGTTTGACAAGTTCTCCGGCAGAAAAATCCAGAAACTCCGACTTGCTCATATTCCAGAGCTCATCATTTTCATTACAGAAATACTCCAGCCCTAGCCAGACGGTATCAGCCCGGGCGACAAGATATTGGCTCCAATTGTTGAAGATCTGGATTCTCCCAAGTTTTACATCTCTTTCCTGGATATAGATCCATTGGTCGGAAATCAAACCCCTTTCCGGATCAGCTTCATTTCGGACTGCTAACTTGCGAACCAGAAGACCTGCAGTGATAAAATCCCGATATGTCAGACCCTCAGCAATGTCAACTACCTGTTGAGGTACTTTCCTGCCCATTGCCCTGATTAAATCTCTGATCGGCATAGAAGAGAATATATAATCTACTTTCCATTCAACCAGCTTGCCGGTATTGAGGTCGATAGCCGTCACATCGAACCGATTATCCGGCTGAGTACTCAATTGTTTAACCTCATGACCGTAAAGAATGCTTCCTCCCATATTCTCAATTTCAGCAGCAACCTCTTCCCAGATCTGCCCGGGACCAAATTTGGGATACAGGAATCTCTCGATCAGACTTGTTTCCGTTTTTTCCTGACCGATCTTCAAACGTGTGGGGATCAGTTTTCTAAGGGCATGAACAATCGCTTTACTGATCGATAAACCCTTGATTCTCTGTACTCCCCAGCTTGCAGATATCTGATCACACCCTATACCCCATACCTTCTCGGTATAATCTTTGAAAAAAGTCTGATATAACTCCTTGCCGAAACGATTTATAAAGAAATCAGCGAGTGACTTTTCCGGCCTGACAGGAAAACATCTACTCCAGATATAGCTGATTCCAATTCTGATCAATCTGACCAAGCCCAGTTTTTTTAAAGTATCTGCTTTTAAGGAAAGAGGATAATCAAAGAAATTTCTCAAGTAATATATCCTTGATGTTCTTTTCCGAATAAGCATTACTTTGTCTTCTAGTTCCGGATCAGGACCTGTCGGATCATACAAATCTCTGTCCTCTTCCGCAATTCCCTGCGGTGCTCGCTGGATGGGAAGGAACTGCTTCCACCAATTCATGACCCGACTGGATTTTGAAAAAAACCGATGACCCCCAAGATCCATGCGATTGCCGTGATATTGAATAGTCCGGCTGATTCCTCCAACCTGATCCTGTTTTTCCAATACGATCGGTTTCATCTTTAATCTCTTACAGATTTCATAGGCAGCCGTTAAACCAGCCGGTCCGGCTCCAATGATGATCACTTTCTTACGGAAAAATGTCTGCTTCTGCATTAAACCTACCTGAATAATCCGTATTTTCTCGCTGCAAAATTCCACAAGAAGACAAAAATCGCTGCTATTATTTTCGATACAAGATAATAAATCCCCGCCGATTCTGTAAGTACCCAGATTAATAATCCGTTCAATCCCAGACCAACCATCCCGATCAGTCCGAACAGAAAAAACTCCATGACCCGATTGTTGAGCTTACTATGCTGAAAAATCCAGATAATACTTAACCGATAATTGATAATCCATCCCAGAACAAAAGAAATAGCTGCCGAAATCAGGTAATGGAACCCGGCAAATTCGGTAAGCACATATAACCCTCCTATATCAGCCAGGAAAGCCACACCACCGACGATAAGGTAGCGGAACAACTGAACCAGAGTATCATCTGTCCTTACTATTAATATTTTTCTGATCATATTTTATCATCCTGAAAGTCAACAACTCAAGTCAATCAGCCAGCAATTGTCAGATAGTGTTCAGGTTAAATCTTTTGTCAAGACGAGAATCCTCAAGCCAAATTATCACTAATGAATCCAATAACGCCCAAACAGAAATTTACCTGAATCTGGCTTTCAACCGTATCATTTTTTTTTCAGAATGCTATCTCTCTGTTTCCTTTGCTGTTAACCTATTGATATTAAAAATTAACAATTTCATGACACTCATTATAACTATATATTTTACAATAATTTAGTGATTGTGCATAAGTTACTTTCCTGCTCATCTCAGTGTTTTGTCATAAAGATATGAACAAGATAAACTACGGTAATGTTTTTATGACAAATTATACTCTGAAGAAAGACGATTTGAAACGAAAATATCAAAATCAAAATATAACTATCTGATCGTAATATCCTGTTTTAAGGAAAGTTATGTTTTTCTGTTCTTATTGCAGCAACTTAATATTAGCAATTGGCACAAGATATGCATTTACTTTGACTGCACGTGATAATAGAAGTGAAAAAGAATCCCAAGAAAAAAATTAAATTAAAAAACCGGGAGGTAAAATGGGAACACAACAAATTCTGCTTATAGTCCTTAGCGTTATCATCGTTGGTATCGCTGTAGCCGTTGGTATCACAATGTTCAACCAACAGGCTTTTAATTCTAACCGTAATGCTTGTATTGCCGATCTTAACAATTTCGCATCTCAAGCAATGGCTTTTTACAAAACACCAACCAGTCACGGTGGCCATGGTAATGCTGCTACTGCTCCTAATGAAGCCAATCTTATCGAATGGATCGGTTTTACAGATGGTACTACAGGTACTAATGACTTCAAAACCGGTAATGGTGAGTATGAGATTACTACTATCAATGCAACCACTTTAGTCATTTCTGCTGATGGAAATGAAGATGGTGTTGATCCTGTGTTGACCCTTACTTGGGCAACCGGTGTAACAACTCTTGATCTCAGTGCTGCATCCAGTTAAGCACAGATAGAGAATTTTTTCTGATAGAATATAGGAGGTGGCAACACCTCCTATATTCATAGATAGATAAATAACTGAACCATAAATTGATTAAAGAAAACATTTATTTTTCATAAAAATTTCTGTGGGAAATCATTCGGCTCTAACTCGACTCGAGTTCCTAATACCCGAGTCGGGTTAGTACGAAATTTCCAAGCTCATAGAATATTTGCATAAAATTAAAGATATTCATTTAAATTAAAAACTTGACGGCATTTGCAGTTGGTAGAAAAATATCATAGAATAATTATAATTATTGGCGGCTGAAGAATGTTAAAAGAATTCAAATATCTGGCTGTGTCCAAAAATGGCAAAGTTGTGCAGGGAATCGTTGTATCTCAGAGTCGTACAAAGGCTAAAACGATGATCGGCGAGCTTGCCATAAAATATCAGCTCAAGATTAATAATATTCTTCCCAAGAGAACTTATTTATATTATGTAACCCTTCCTAACGGTAAAAAAGTTAAAGGACGTCAGGCTGCTTTCAGTAAGCAGGAAGTAGCTCTTGCCCTGGAGAATATCGGCTATCGAAATGCCAAGATTGAGCCTGTTGTTCTAGACATACGTTTCAAACCGCCATTTGCCAGTATCATGATGTTTGTCAATCTGGCATCTTTCCTGTTACGGGAAAAAATGAGTTTTGACAAGATCCTGAGAATGCTGGCAGAAGATGAACCCAATGCAACTCTGCGGGAAACTCTGAAAAAAATTGAAAGTGAATTGAAAAAAGGTAAAGAAGGAACTGAAGTCTTCAATAGATACGCAGATGTATTTGGCCGTTTCCCGGCGTATATGCTGGGTCTGGCGACTAAAAGTGGTAATATGGCAGAAGTATACGAGGCTACGGCCAAGTTCATGGAAAGAGACATGGAGTACCGGAAAAGCTTGAATAAAGCTCTGCTTGTCCCCACCTTTACAGTAGTCTTAATGATTGGAGCCGTTCTGTATTATGTTATTGTGATTTTCCCTGCAACTGCCAAATTATTCCTGAAATTTAATATCCCGATACCCCCGTTAACTGCCGGGACCCTTAAGATGAGTGATTTTCTGGCTGCCCACTGGTGGTGGATAATTTTAATGATGCTCATTCCCACAATTATTCTGCTCCTGTGGTGGCGCACACCCAATGGCATGGTCTGGCGGGATAAAAATATGATCAAACTTCCGATCATAGGTCATCTTCTTCATAAATCCAGCATTGAGATTTTTTTCAGAGTGTTTTCCGCCATCTACGCCGGTGCCGAAAATAACATTGAAACCATTCAAGCCTCTGCAGAAGCCTGCCGTAATGCCTATATCGAGAAAGGTATCCGGACGATCACCATACCATTGATGCTCAAGGACGGGTTACCTCTTGTACCAGCGCTGCAGCAGGCAAAAGTGTTTAACAGAACAACGTTGAATCGGCTAAAAACTGGTACCGAATCTGGTAATGTGCTGCAATCTGCAAAACAAATCGCAACTTTTTATGAAAAAGAGACAACTTATAAAATGAATACTATCATAGAATCAATCCAGGTTTTTATCGGAATGTTTATTGGGATCGTTATCACATTATTGACGATCGTATCCTCCGAAATAGCCACAGTATCACCTCCAGCGGTGTATTAGGGATTATCAGATGGTAAAGAAATCGCGATTTGGTCAAATTCTCCTGAGCCGTGGCATCATAGACGAGGGTACACTGGATAAAGCCCTACAAATTCAGATGGAAGACACTTCGTCCAATCCCCGAATGCTCGGTGAAATCCTGGTCAATGATTTCAAGATCAACCATGATTCCATTTTTGGTTTGATCAGTGACATGTATGCTTTCCGTAAAATTGAGATCGACGCCGGCAAGCTTGATCAGAGCCAGATCAAACATTCCCGGGATATCCTGAACAAATTCCCGGAAGATTTTAAAAAAGAAATTCTGTACAAGAAAGTTCTACCCTACCAGCTGCAGGTCAGTCGTCGTAACACTCTTATCGTTCTTGCAGCAAATCCCACAGATAAAATTATTGAGAAAATACCGATCTATACCGATTTTAAAAAATATGAAGTAGTCTATTGCAGACTGGTCACAATCAACGATTTGATCGAGATCATCTCACCTCAGAAAAACGAATTTCTTGAAATTCTCGAAGAAGCAGGGCAGCAGATCGGAGAGCTTGAAGATATCGATCGTGAAGCTCAGGTTGATGAATACGCGCTCGATGATGAAATCAATAAAAGCCTGCTGGTCAACCTTTTTGAAGGAAGTCTGATCGAAGCCGTCCGTAAGGGTGCAAGTGATATCCATATTATTCCTTTCGAAAAACATAATGTTGATTTTTTCTTCAGAATAGATGGCAAGCTGGGAATCTGGCACAGGCAGGAAAACACTTCTCCTGAAGCTATCGCGTCAGTAGTTAAAGACCGGGCGATCGGGGTTGACCGTTTTGAGAGAGATACTGCTCAGGATGGGTTTGCCCAGCGTATGGTAGACGGACATCTGATCAGGTTCCGAATAAGTATTGTTCCGATCGTATCAGCCGAATATGAACGACGCTTTGAAAGTATCGTTATCCGGGTGATCGATGATAGAAATGTAATTACAAATCTCAGCAAGCTGGGATTACAGCAGCAGGCTGAAGCAGATTTCACCAAGGCTATCAGTAAATCACGGGGAATCATCTTATTGACCGGGCCAACAGGTAGTGGTAAAAGTACAACTCTAATGGCTGCTCTTTATCATGTGATTGATCCTACTATCAATGTTTTGACCTGTGAAGACCCGGTTGAATATGTGATCCGCGGAGCAAGACAGATTAAGATAAGCCATAAATTGACTTTTGATGAAGCAATCCGTTCTATCCTTCGTCATGACCCTGATGTTGTCATGGTTGGCGAGATCAGGGATAAGATCACTGCTGAAACTGCGATCAAATTGGCCAACACCGGGCATCTCACCTTCTCCACTCTTCATACAAATGATGCTCCCAGTGCTATTTCGAGATTGTTTAAAATGGGTGTTGAAACCTTTCTTCTGGCCTATGCCATGAATATAATTGTAGCTCAGAGATTGATCAGAAAATTATGCGATTCCTGCAAAAGACCGCTTTCGGAAGAGAAATGGCCTGTAGCATTAGCGATGGGCTTTACTGAAGAGGAATTGAAAAACGGATTGATCTTTGAAGCCAACGAGAAAGGCTGTAAGAAATGTAATAACGGTTATAAAGGCAGGTTGACAATTTGTGAAGCGCTTTATTTCTCAGCAGATATCAGAAAAGCTATCGTAGAATCAGGCAATGAGATCGATGAAGATTTAATCCGCAGTATTGCCGAGAAACAGGGAATGCTGTCAATGCAGGAATCCGGAATGGACAGAGTCAGAAACGGGCTCACATCCATTGCTGAGATTGCCTATGCCACTTCGGAGGATTAGAAGATGGGATATGGACAAATGTTGCTGGTAATGCTAGCTGTCGTGCTTTTTTCTTCGATCATCCTTACTACTCAGAACAACCTGTTTACTCTGGCCCAATCTGCTTATCGGGCAATGATCGCAATGCAGGGATACAAGATAGCAGACCGGTTTCTGCAGGAAATTGAAGCGTTGAATATCAGCGGAAAGATGTCTTTCGATAATATTTATAATAATTTCAGATTCACTGATTCCTTGATCACGATAAATGACATACATTATTTTGTTACATCCACTACAAACTGGTGTAACCAATATGGCGGATCACCTACAGATACTCTCCGCAATTATATGAGAGCAGATATTCAGGTTAATGGAGTTATGGGAACCGATACAACAAGGATCGGGACGCCTGAAGCACCGATTACCAATATCTACGGTAAAACGGGACAGTAGGAAAGGGATAAAGATGGCAAGTATTCTGGATGCTCTTGGTGCCGTGATAATCGGAGGATTATTGCTGCTTACAATGATGGCATCTCTGTTCAATCTGCAGGGTAAAGCGATTGACATTGAGCAGCAGGTTATCCTAGCTGAAGTTTCGGAAAGCGTTGCCGGAATCATCAGTGAGTATCTCGCTGTTGCCGGAGCAGGTCAATCTGCTCAGATCTTATCGGGTACAGGTGATAGCAGATTAACCTTTACAGGAAGCAATTCCACCTACACGAGCGCGCTTAATACGTATGATATCAGACAGGACAGCGTTACAACTCTGGGTTTTCCTTTATCTGTATTTATTGATAACTTCAGGGTATTAGGTCCTTTTTTCCTGTCTGACAGTTTACGCTTTTTTTATTTTGATGATGCTTTAAACAGTATCTCAACAGTAAATGGCAATATTGCCAACGAAAATCTTCATCAAATCAGATCGGTTCGCATGGAAATGGAGTTTTTCTACGATGCTTTCGCACCAGATTCTTTAGCTGGTCCGGACCGTAAAGATCCTAAAAACAGAATAGTCATGTGGCAGTATTTAAATAATATGTATCTAAATTAATAGAAAACCAATAGAAAACCAGGTGTTTTTTTGTAAGGAGGAAAACCATGGGAAGATTAGTTCTTATTTTCGTTGTTCTGCTGGCAGGTGTATTTGCCGTAATTGTCACCAATGTCCAACAGAAGTCAGAAGCATTGCCCGAGATGCTGAACAAAAATTTCAAGGATATCGGATCTTATGCTCTGCAATATGCGATCAATCAGGTAAACAGCGGAGAAGTTATTGAAACTACTTCTCAGGTCTTTAGCGGAGATGATGAGTTTAAGGTACTGAATGGTACGATCAACAGTATTCAGTACACTTTTCTGGTCAACGAAGGTTACGAGATTGATCTTGGCGGAGGTGACCAGGGCGGTGGAGGCGGCAATCAAAACAGTGGTTATCATCTTGAGGGAGATCTGAGTATCAACCCTGGTAACAGCAGCAATAACGAGTTCACCATGCAGACCCCATCAGGAACCATTGACAGAAGTTTTCTGCATTCCATGGGAGCATCATACTCATATAACGGAGAGGCCACTTCGATCAAGATCAAGGTAAAAGCCCAAGGCAGAGATATCACTATTAATGGAGTAGATATTACTCTGAGTACAAATACGAGATATACCATCACATCACAGAGCATGACGGTTGATCTGAGAAATTCCAATCCAAACGAGAATAACACGAACAAAGCCATGGGAAGATGGTGGATAGCAATAATTGGAGACAATGTCGATATCGATCCTCTGCCTGAGGGAGATTATCCCGAAGAAGAAGATGATGATGACAGCTATGTAATTGATCCGTTTGTTCAGGAAGTAAATATAATAGCTGATATCACCATGACTTACAACGGCAAGGATTACGACCATACCAGCGAAGTTTTAATGATTGCCGGTGGTGGAGCAATTGATTTTGATATTGGAGAAAATGGCGGTATCATTGTTCACGAAGATGTAAGCGCTACGATACAGTGCCTTGGTGAAGCTTTTGCAGACGCTGTTGTTCAGATGAGTTACAGTCTTGACGGTGGTCAGAATTTTGCTTCTCTATGGGATAATATGAATGTTCAGGGTGGAGAATCCTATTTGATAGAGCAAATCGATGCCGAATCTGAAATTGCTTTGAAGGCAACCTGGCAGGATACCCGTTATTATTGGCGCTCTGGAACCGAAGTTTCGAATTCCGGAAACCAGTGGGTTGATGTATATCGAGACGGTGATCAGGCTCCCAATTACGTACCCTATGGAAATCAAGCAGGTGCGGAAGAATTTATGTCACCTTATTTAAGTGAATCCGGTGAAGTAACTTTGGGTGAGAACGATGCCATCTTTCTGTTCGAGTTGGGAAAAGGTACCTGGGATTATCAGGATGTTGTTATGCTGATAACTTTCAGCAAAGAAACAGAAATAGTTGATAACGGATTTTTAGATGAACTGGAAAATATGGATACATCTCTGAAGATAGTATATTGGAGACCATAACAGTAAAAGGGAATCCAAAATTTCTGAACAGAACCGATCAAAGGTGAAGAATGAAGTTGTATCTTAGTAACACTGAAAGACAGATGTATAACTGGTGGACAAAAATTCGCTGGTTCATAGTGATTGTCATGTTTGCCATTGGGATTCTGCGGGTAAACCAGACAACTCAGACCTATCCTACTATTCTGCTTGCGATTACTTTTGTCGGGATCAGTATTCTGAACATTCTGTTTCATCTTCAGGTTCTTTATCCGAATCAGGTTATTGGGGCAGTTCAAATTGTTCTGGACATTGTTTTTGCAACTCTGGTAGTGCACTTGACAGGTGGAATGGAAAGCCATTTCGTCTGGATTTATCTGATTGCGATTATTACCGCCAGTTTATCAATAGAAAAAGCGGGTGGTTTTCTCGCTTCCATGATCGGGACCATGTGCATGCTGATTCTGATAATACTGTACAATTTTGGCTGGCTTAAACCTGTAAGCGGGATAACTTATACTGCGGATATTTCTTCACAGACCATATTTTTGATTTCATACACCACTCTGTTCAGCGGAATTTCTTTTATTGCAAGTTATATTAGCAATCTCCTTAAAGATTTAAGCGAGAATAACGATAATTTACAGACCGATATTGAGAACCTAAATGCTGAATTGGAAAAAACTCAGCATTTAGTAGAATCAAATAAGAGTGATATCTCAAAATTCTGGGACGTTGTCAGAGTATCTGCTAAATTAGCCAGCATCGATCATGATATCAACAATCCTCTGACTATCATTTCACTTTCTATCAGGCGCGTGCAAAAAGCTGCAGATGAATACCGGGATGATAAATTGAAAAAATCAGGACATCAGATGAATGAAGCGATTAATTCAATCAATGGAATTCTGGTCAGACTGCAGGAGCTGAAAAAGCTTGAATTGATAAAAGAAGAGCGAAAAAAATTACAGGAATGATTATGAAGAAGCACATTTTAATTGTTGATGACGAACAGAATATCCGAGAAGTCTGTAAAGAACTGTTAGAAGAAGAAGGCTACAAAGTAACACTGGCCATTGATGGGCAGGATGCACTTGAAAAGATGGATGTTGACAGTTTCGATCTTTTCCTGATCGATATGGCCATGCCCAGAATGGGTGGCCTTGAGTTGATGAAGCAGATCAAGAAAAAACAACCTCTGGCAGTAATTATAATCCTGACAGGTTATTCCAGTATTGATGGAGCAGTGAAAGCTGTTCATGCGGGAGCTTATAAGTACCTTTCCAAGCCGATCAATTCTGACGAACTCTTTGAAGCTGTCAGATCGGGACTGCAATATTCACAGGATCTTTATGGTCCGCTTCAAAAAGCATTTGAGCCCACTCCGGATGCCACTCAAAAGAGAGAAGCCATTATTTTGCAGGGTTTTACACCAGAAGAAAAGATGGATTTCATGGCTCAGGGCAGAATCATGAAATTTGAATCCGGAGATAACATCCCACTTGATGAAGAGCAAAACGGGACACTGATAATCCTTGAATCGGGTGAGATTTCCGTATGGTTGAACAATACAACCGTTGATTATCTACAGAAATGGGATTCATTTGGTGAGGAAAGTTTTATTCTTGCCGGCTCAACCTATGCAAATCTAAGGGCTGAAACAAGTGTAAAAGCCAGGTATTTTGACAGGAAAATGCTGCTGGATTTTTTCGCATATAAAGGAGAGAAATTACTCAAACGTTTTATGATTAATTTGATCAATTGTAGTTTCTATAAATGGCGAAAATCAATCCAGAGAATCGTTATGCTGAAGCTGGTTACAGGAGAGAAATAGTCTGTAATACAAGGTTTTTTTAGACCTTTGGAATTCTCAAAAAGGGCATGATAATATATTGCATAATATATTGAACAATAATGAGATGCAACATATTTTGTCAATTGCCGAGAACCTGCTTATTGGTATAACTTATTGAATACTAAAGCTTTACAAAAAAATTATACTTGACACTTTTTAAATATAAATCAGCCTGAGCGAGTTCAAGAGTGTGAGTAAGATTTTTTAATATGTAATAAAGGGGTATTATGGGGTTATCTTTTACTCCTGAGATGCAGGTTACATTACCTGATTATTTAACGGGAACGAATCGTTTTCAGAATATCAACAAGATGATCACATTTAACGCATCCTGGCGTAAGGTTGCGTTTGAACATCTGAAAAAACTGTTAAAGCATATGCGGGACATAGGTGCTTCGGATATGGACATTGGTGGTCCCGGATCTCGAAAGCAGATCTGGTTCCGTCTTTACGGCAAAAAATCTCCTTATGAAGAACTTCCACAATACAGTGATGATGAAGTTGCAGCTATTTTACTAAGTGTTCTCTCTGATGATCAGAAAGTTATCTTATTCAAGAATAAGAATGTGGATTTTTCACTTGGTGTTGTTTTACAGGAAGGTGAGCCCCCGAATCGATTTCGTGGTGATGTTTACTATGAGAGTAATGTACTGGTAGCCAACTTCAGAAGGATCAATCTTGAGCTTTTTAAAATCGATACACTTGGATTCTCGGAACCGATAATTAGAAGATTTGATCTCAACTATGAAAAAGCCGGGCTGATTCTGGTAACGGGGATAACGGGTTCAGGTAAGAGTTGCACCCTAGATTCGATCGTTGATCTGAATAATCATAACAATCATGCACATCTAATTATTATCGGGAATCCGATTGAATATGTTCATAAATCTGACAAATGTATCATCAGACATCGAGAAGTCGGAGAGGATGTGCTATCATTTCAGGAGGGCACTATTCAGGCTTTACGGCAGGATCCTGATATTATCGTTGTCGGAGAAATGCGAGATGCTGGAACAATTGCAACTGTTCTGGAAGCTACGGACAGTGGGCATAAATGTTTTTCAACATTGCATACTAGCTCTGCCATAGACAGCATTCATAGGATCATAGCAGAGTTTCCACCGATTGAACAGGAGAGAGTAAGAAATCGACTGGCGGATACTCTGAAAGTAATTGTTTCGCAGAAACTCGTCCCGGATCGAAATAATCATCTTACTCTGGCCAAAGAGATCCTTTCGGTCAACAGTTCTGTTCAGGCAGCCATCAGGAATGCCAATATAAATGAAATTTATCAGATGATTAATGAGGGGAAAAAGGCTGGGATGATAACTCTGGAACAGGATCTTTTCAATCTTTACCGAAGTAATGTGATAGCAAAATCGACTGCGATGAATTTTGCTAATAACAAGAAGCGTATGCAACAGTTACTAACGTATTCATAAAGTTCAGAACTGGATTATTATGAAAAGTAAAAAAAATAAGTTCGCCTTTGGCATTTTTCAGGATGGTCTTACTGTAAAGATAGCTGAGCTGGTCTCAATTGATGGCACGGTAAAAATTTTGCGTCTCGGTAAGACAGAATTGTCGGCACCCTTATATCCCAAAGTTACAGACGGGATGCAGGAAGAGTTCACAGCCATTGCAGAAACCAGAAAAGAGCAACCCGAAGATTTTGATGAATTCAAGGGCATAGAAGAACTCGAAGATCTTGATATTCCCGGGACTTTAACAGATGCCGAGTTGAATCTGGGTGAATCTTCAGATATCGAAGTTCCCGATTCTATTCCTGAATTTAATCAGGACGAAGTACCTTCAGGTTTGAATGATCTTCAGGTTCTACTGCAGACTTTTCCTCTGGAAAAGGGTCGTATTGCCGTTAATGCCAACGACGAGCAAGTATCTTATTATCAATTTGATTCTGCATTTGCGACAGCTAAAATCGAGCAGAAGCTGAAATCGGAATTGCTTTCCAAAGAAGAGATAAAAGCAAAAAATTATGCTCTGGATTATATCATCAATCCAAACGAAACCGGTCTTGCTTTTGTTCATCGAGGTCGTTTTGAACTGCTAGACGCCATTCAGGACATCAATACTATTATCTCTCGAGAGAAGTTCATCTACAATCATATTGATACCAATGAAATCAGTTTGATCAATCTGATCAGGAACTGTTATGATTTTCCACCTGAAGATTATGTGACCGTCCTGTACATTGGTATAGATTATATTGTCGGGATTGTCATGAAAGACAAGAGTCATATCAAGACATTCCCGATCATCATCACCGAGATAGACCCTGAAAAGAAGAGAATGGCAATATATTCAAAGATCATATTGGAACAGGATATCTCAAATACGCCAATTACACAGCATGTTATCATTGCCGGTGAGGATGTTTCTGATGATGATATTGAGTTTTTCCAGAAAAAAGGGTTTTATTGGGATCCGCCCAAGAGGCTTGAAATTCAAGATATTGAGATGGTTGAAGCCGAGAGTGATAAAACCGCCAATGAAAAAATCGCTCAATATGCAATTCCCATTTCTCTTGCCTGGAAAGTATTAGAGACGCGAAACAAGAATTTCCTCCCTTCCAATTTACTGCCGACAAAGATAATCGAGAGTCAGAAATATTTCAAAATAGCCTGGCATGGTTTTCTGGTTCTGGCTGCAATTTTCTATTTTGCTCTTTCCGGGACAGTCAGATATCTTGAGTTAAAACAAGATATCCTGAACACACAGCAGGAAATAACCCAGATCCAAACAGATCTTCGCAACACCAGAAGAATGATCAGTCAGGTTCAGGAAGTAAAACAGAAAATGCAGGTTATCCAGGATAATATTGATAAGGTCGAAACCTTGACAGGTTTTAAAAATCAATGGCATTATATTTTGAAAAACTTCTCCATAACCATGAATAATAATAAATTAACCTGGATCGAGAGTATGGTAAGTTATCCGGATAATTTCCTGGTCACAGGATACACAACCCGCAGACACAATATTATCGAGCTGGCAAATTTATTCCCGAACTGTCAGATCAAGAGAATAAATTCGATTTTCATTGAAGAGGTTCCGATCTGGATTTTTGATCTTAATTTCTCTTATCCTGATCCCCAGGAAGTTGAAAAAGAAAAAACCATCTCCAAGATCAATGATTTACCTCAGATTTATGACCAGAAAGAAATCGTAAATCCGGAGATGGATATTTCATCTGATGAGATAATTCTTGTTTACAACAATATTATTACTACCTATTTTTCCGGCAATATCAGTGATGCTTTTGAAAAATTCAGTCAATTTATCATTGATTATCCGGATCACCCCAGAGCCTATAATGCCAGGTATTTTATAGGTGAATGTCTATTCCGTCTCGATCGGGTTGAAGAAGCTGTCAATACTTTCAAACAGATTATCGAGGTGGATGGCAGTAAAACTCCCGATGCCCTGATGATGTTGGGTAATGCTTATGAAGAGCTGGACAATATTGATTCAGCTATTTATTACTGGGATCAACTTATCAGAAGATTTCCCCAGAATAATCTGACCAAACTAGCCCGGTATAAAACCGAGAATTACAGAGGATAGGAAGATGCAATATTCTGTCAGAAACACAATTATCCTTGCTGTTCTGCTTCTTATCGTTATCATCGGGTTTGCGATCAATAATACTAAACAGAAAAAAGTCAGGGATAATTATCGGCTGCAGTATGACAATCTAGCCACAGAGCTTGACAACCTGAAGCGAAGAAATCCTGATTACAATGATTATGACAGGATTGTTATGGAATATGAAATGCTTGAGAGAAAAGCCCGGGCAACCAGTAAAATCATTCCTCCCGATAATAATCCCAGTTTATCATATCTTTACATGCTTACTCTGGCAGAGCGTTACTGCCCTGATGTTGATTTCAATTTTACCCTGACTGAAATGAATAATAGTGAAGAAGAAATAGTACAGTATAATATATACAATTTAAGAGGTACTGCGCCGATAAATTCTCTGTACAGTTTTCTCTATCAGATAGAGAATCAGGCATTGTTCTATACAATCGAAGCTCTCAGAATAACTGAGGGTGAACGGATTGATGAGTTTGGAATGCTGCTGAATACCAATACTGTGAACTTTGATATGAGCGTGAAGGCTTTGTACGATGTAAACAGTACTGAAACGACGGATTTCATTTTCAGAAATCTTGAATACAGCAATCTAACTTACAATCCTTTCCTGAGCAGAGTATATGAACCGATTGTTGATGTAAGTGAAGAACAATACCCGAACTTAGCAACAACCTATCTGATCGGTCTTACCCCCGAGAGAGTTTTCCTTCGTGGCAGTAATGAATCTATTACTATTCTTTCGATCGGAGACAGAGTAGCTTATGGTTATCTGGACAGAATCGACTGGGAAGAGCAGTCGGCTGTCTTTAAAATCAATCAAACAGGTGTAACTGTGGAAAAAATATTATATTTAGACAGGAATTGATTATGAAAAAATATATTTTTATCTTCCTTTTAACGGCATGTTTATCGGGTTTAACAGTTCAAGCCCAGGAAAACGTGAGCAGTAATGAGTTAATCACTATCCTGAAAACGACTAAATTTTCTGATGCCTTGCGTGCTGTTGAAGAATTATCGGAATTTTACGAAGGTCGCAAGATCATTAATTTGAGCACCTATGATGGAGAAATCGGGCTTCCGATCAAACAACAATACTGGAAAGAAGCTTTACAGCTGATAATTGACTTCAATGGACTTACTTTAAAAGAGCAACCGGGAATCTACAGAATATCAGATCCCGAACAGATAAAATCATCAGATGGAGAAGAAATCTCACCTGACACGAAACAAGTCCGGATCAGCGCTATCTTCGTCAAGATCAATGAAAACTTTTCCAAGAATGTCGGGATAGACTGGTCTACTTTGATAAACGGCGAGGTGCAGGCATCAGTTAATTTCAAGGGTGCATCGGCTGTTGCAGATGAACTTTTTGCAGCAGCGGCTTCGGAAAGAGTTGAATCCGGAAGTTACATCATTGATATCAATACCCTGTTCAGAGTTCTGGAAGCTCATCAGGAGGGGACGATCATGGCTCGTCCCAACATCATCGTCCTTTCCGGAAAAACAGGTTTTATCCAGGTGGGTGAAGATTTCTCGATCAAATCGAGAGATGAAGAGGGTAATACAATAGACCAATTCTTTGAAACAGGTATCATTATGCAGGTCACTCCAACGATCATTCAACAGGGTGAAGAAGAGGCTATTCATCTGGTAGCCAGGATCGAAAAAAGTACAGCTATCCCTGGGGCTATATCCACAATAATTTCAAAAAGTACTTCAAATACAGAAATTCTGCTGTATGACAGTGAGGAAACTGTTATCGGCGGCTTATATGATACTGATGAAAAAATTATCAGACAGGGAATTCCAATTTTAAAAGATCTGCCCTGGTGGGTTTTGGGAATTCGTTATTTAACTGGTTATAATAAAACTGAGAAAACCATGGGTGAGATGATAATCATTCTGAAAGTCGAGATCCTGGAAGGTATTGAAAAACGACGAAATGATAATACACCGATCAAGGAACAAATCAAGCAGACTAGAAAGGATAATCAAGAGATAAGAAATCTGATCCAGGATGATGAAGAGAACCAGGAAAAATCCAAGAAATAGCAGGGATGTATAAAATGAAATCCATGAAAAAAATTATCTGCTTTAATCTGATCCTGGCAGCTATAGCAATTTTAATAACTAGCTTGATAACGAGTTGCGACTCAAAACTCGTATCGATAGATGGTTCAAATCCACCTTATGATTTGAATATAGAAAAGACAGCCGAAGGCGAAATTAAGCTGACCTGGAAGTTTAATGCTGTAGCCGATGATACTATCAGCTATACTGTTGATAAACGAATCGGAACCAGTTTCTGGATCACTCCGTATGCCATAACGGAGAACAAATTTTTTACTGACTATATTCCGACCAACGATACTCTTGTCTATGCCTACCGGGTACAGGCTGTTAACAGTACGACATCTGAGACTAGTGAATATTCTCAACCTGTTGCATATTTTTCAGAATATACCTATCCTCAGAATCTGATCATCAACCAGATATCTCAGGAACAGCTGGAAATAACCTGGCAGGATAAATCCATTGGTGAAGAAGGTTTTGCCGTAGACAAGAAAATCGGCACTGGTAACTGGCAGAACAGGTACAGAGTATTTCCAGCTAATACAACATCATTTGTTGATCCTGCAGATCTCTATCAGCAGGTATACTACAGAATTTATGCCTTTGTTGGAGACAGCCGGACAGATAAACTTGAAGCCGATTATCTGCCGAGTCTGCCTGCTCCGTCTGATCTGGAACTGCAGCAGCCGGACGAAACCAAGATAAAACTGCTCTGGACAGACAACAGCGAAGGTGAAGATGGTTTCATGATCGACAGGAAAGTGGGCGAACTTGACTGGATTGTAGACTATGCCCAGGTGTCTGGTAACATCACTTCATGGATAGATAACATTGATTTCCCCTGTGGAGTTTTTTCTTACAGGATCAGAGCTTTTGAAGGACAATTCATTTCCCTGTACAGTGAAGAAGCTACGACCAGTGTTTTTCTTAATGAAGTAGGCAGTTGGGAAACTTCCGGTGAACCGGCTGAAGTATTTATATCCCAGGAAACCAACTGGTATTCTTTTGTCGCTGATAAATATTACGGTTTCACGATAATAGACTGCGTTAATCCGAGCGAACTTATCGGAATGAATTATAATGAAGGCGGACTGCCCGACCGAACACAATCCGTCTTCGTCAGAGATAATCTTGCATATATTACAACCAGCAGCGGTTTGGACGAACATGGGCAACTCTTTATTGTTGATCTTGAACCGGTAATCCCGTTCCATCCCTTTGATCCACCGGATGTTCTCTGGATCGTCGGATATTGTCCGATCACAGCAAATGAAGAAGATACATTCATCCCATACGATATTTATCTCGATGGAGATCATGCTTATGTGGCGGACGGAGAGAACGGCCTCTGTGTAATCTATATTGCTTCTTCCAATCCATATTTTATCGCTAATTGTCAAACTGGCGGTACTGCCCGGAATGTTTTCGTGAAAAATGACAAAGCGTATGTCGCCTCTAAATCTGCAGGGCTGGTTGTTGTCAATGTAACTGATCCTTATAATCCTGCAGTGGAGAAAACTTACCCTACTACGGGATCGACAATGGATGTGAGTGAACGGGACGGATTTTTGTACCTTGCCGATGGTGAAAACGGATTAAAAATAATAAATACTTTTACCGATGAAACGAGTTATATCAATACTGGAGGTTTTGCAGTAAGTATATATGTTCAGGGGCAGGACAGATATCAGGAAGATCATGTTTATCTGATCGATAAAGAGAATGGTTTGTATGTGATCGATATTTCGGATCCGGAAAATCCTTACATCCTGGGCAGTTTAGCCATGGATAATGAACCTATCTCCATAAGTAAATTTTTCTACAGCAGCTATGTCTTTATAGCCGATAATTCCGGAATGAGAATAGTACAGATTGCCCCATAACCGGTTATTTTGACTTATCTGGTAAGATTGCCAGATGAGCATTATTTAGATAATTTATTATAATATAATATGTTAAGTGAACCCAGCAGAAAGCTGGAATATTATTTGCAGTTATTATAATTAATTTAAACTAAAAAAGATTTTTAGGAGGAATAATGAGAAAGTTTGCTGTAGTTTTATTGATATGCCTTTTACTTCCAACCCTGGCAACAGCTCTGGATGTGAGCGGTTCTGTCAGCGGGATCTGGACAGTGGCTCAAAGCCCCATCAATGTTGTGGGCGATATTTATATTTCTCAGGCTAATCAGCTGCAGATCAACGCCGGGGTAGATGTTGTCTTTACTGATCATTACAAGTTTGAAGTGTTTGGTCGGTTGGTTGCAAATGGAAATGCGGCTGACATGATCACCTTCTCCCCTGCCGATCAGGAAACGGGCTGGAATGGTATCAGATTTATCGATACATTTACGAATGGTCTGGCAACATCAGTTTTAACTGGTTGTCATCTGGAATATGGTCTGGCAGTGAATTCGAGATTCGATTATCAGGGAGGAGCCATATACTGTGAAAATTCCTCTGATGTAATGATCCAGAATTCTATTATCGATAATAATATGGCTACCACAGGTGGCGGTATCTATCTCGATAATTCCAGTATTTCCATTCTTGCTTCAACCGTAAGCAACAATAATGCCTCAGGTGCCGGTGGCGGAATTTACATGAAGGATTCCAATCCAATCCTGAATAATGTTCGTTTTATCAACAATAATTCTCAACTCGATGGAGCCGGGATCAACTGCTTCAATTCTGATCCGACCATCACCCGCTGCCTGTTCGCCGGTAATTCCACCGAATGGAACGGTGGTGGGATTTCAGCTTTTAACAATAGTGATCTTACTCTGATCAACAATACTTTTACCGAGAACATAGCTTATCAGGATGGCTGTGCTCTGGCATTGCTTTATAATTCTTCAGCTCAGTTAATGAACAGTATTCTCTGGTATAACGATAATCATGAGATTTTTATTGCCGGAAGTGCTTCGCTGACGATCAGCTACACCGATATCATGAACGGTGAGGAAGGCATTGCAGTTCAGAATGGCGGTATCCTTAACTGGGGCTTGGGGATAATAAATGTGGATCCCGAATTTGAAGATCCTCTGGCATTAAATTATGAGTTGCTGATCAGCTCCCCCTGTATCGATGCCGGTAATCCTGATCCGATCTACAATGATCCCGACGGTACCACGAACGACCTGGGTGCCTACAGTTATCAGCATACCGGTCTACGCGGAACTGTTACGATCAACAGCGGAAACGGTGATGTGGAAGATGTAATCATTACTATATCCGGTGATGTAAATACTACATTGAATCCCAATGCTCTGGGCGGCTGGTTCATAGTCCTCGGAGCAGGAACGTATAATGTTACTGCTTCAATGGTTGGTTATCATCCCAATCCTATGAATTATAATAACCTCGTACTCGATGAAGGCGATTTGATCTCCGGACTCGATTTTCTGATGATCGAAGTGATCCCCGGGGCGATTTCCGGTACTGTTGCGCTTAATGGCCTGGGATATGTAGGTGATGTTGAAATCACAGCCGGCGATGTTACCGTAAATCCTCAGTTCATCGTTTTCCCGTATGAACACTGGGAATACTTTTTGGAAATCAATCCTGGTACTTATAATGTAACAGCTTCCTTGCCGGGTTATCAGGATTCAACATATACTGGTGTAACTGTTCAGCCCAGTGTCGAAACCGAAGATATTGATTTTGTTCTACAGGTAATGGAATATCTTGGTTACGTACAAGGGACAGTTACTCTGATGGGTGGCAGCGGTAATGTTGAAGACGTTATTATCAGCGATGACACGGGTGAGAATATCACCAGCCCGGGTCCCGATGGAGTCTATATTCTTCAAACGGTTAACGGTAATCGTTCTATTACGGCTACTCTGGGTGGTTATACCTCAGTAACTCTGGACAACGTTATTGTAAGTGTTGATCAAACTACGATGAATGTTGATTTCACACTGCTTCCCTGGGATCCGATCACCGGCAATCAATATGTTATGACCCGGTTCATGACAGTTACCTATAATGGCCTTTTTGTCTGCAATAACGCCAGTAATCAGATAGGAGCTTTCTGGACGGATCCGACAGATCCGGATAATGTGGAATGCCGCGGCGTTGGAATCTGGGTAGGTGGTGATCCACCAAACTGGAATGGCTGCTGGCCACTTGAAGGTGGCTATTGGTGGCTTACCGTTCGCAGCAATAACAATTCAGGTGAGATCATCCATTTCAAGGTTTTTGAAACTACTACTAACACTGTTTATGATTGTCCGGAGATTGAAATTTTCGAAGACTGTACCTATGATGAAGGACTGAGCATGCATATCAATGCTCCTTCTCCGGTTGTAGAACAGCAATTTGACCTGATTGAAGACTGGAACTGGATATCATTCAATCTTCATCCTGAAAACACAGCTGTTGATGCCGTCTTTGCTCCTCTAATACCTGATGTTTACCAGGTTAAAAGTCAAACTCAGTCTGCAACTTACACAGATCCAGTCTGGCTTGGTGATCTTGATTATGTTTATGACGGAGAAGGATACAAGGTTTATATGAATAATTCCTTTGATGACTTTACTGTCTCCGGAACAGAAATCAACTGCATAATCAATCCGATCGCGCTATCTTATAATCCCGCAATTGAGCATAATTACAATTGGGTTGCTTATTATCCGCGAGTACCATTACCCATAGCTGAAGCTCTTTACTGTGCAGATATTTCTTATGCAAAATCTCAAACACAATCCGCTATATTTACCGGTGGTGTATGGATTGGTGACCTGACGACACTGTACCCCGGACAGATGTATATAATTGATGTTGAATCACCTGTTCCCTTAACCTATCCGGGACCGGATAACGGATGTTTTGGCTCTGAGAGAGAATCTGAACTTCACGAACAGCAACCTGTTGTTGAGAACAGAAGCGGCTGGAAACTTCTGCCCGGCAATAAATCCAATATGACACTGATCAGCGAGATCTTGGTGAATGGTGAATTACTCAAAGATACTCAAAGATACGAAATCGGTATTTTTGATGTAGAAGGAACTTGCCGTTCCATCGGTAAAGCTTATGAAGATTTCTGGTATTTTACCGTTCTGGGTTATGATGAGAGAGAACAACTGCAGCTTAGAATCTTCGATAAAACCACTGAAACAGAATATCCGGCAACAGGATTTGTTTCATATGAGACTGATACAATCCTGGGCAGCATTGACCAGCCAGTTCGAACTTCGTTTGATCTGCCTGATCAGGGAGCTGTCGGTAGATTGATGCTGGATCAGAACTATCCTAATCCATTCAATCCACAAACCGAGATCAGTTATTCTCTGCCAGTGGCTGCTGAAGTTCAACTTGAGATATTCAACCTGAAAGGACAATTAGTGGAAACCCTGGTCAACAGCTATCAGGAAGCAGGTAATCACGCGGTTCTCTGGAATGCGGATGCAATGAATTCCGGGATCTATTTCTATAAATTAAAGGCCGGTAATACTACCGAAATCAAGAAGTGTATCTTGATGAAATAGTAACTATTTCAAACAAAACCCCGGAGCACTTCTTCGGGGTTTTGTTTTATCTGTCTGGTGATCATCATGAAGATTATAATTCTGACTTTAATGTTAGTAACGTTTACTATTACCCTTCCAGCAGAAATACCTGATTGGGAAGTGATTACGGGTACATCATACTCGATGGTTCTGATGGCTAAGATCTACTTGAATGAAGAAAATTTTACCGGAACCGGAGATAATCTGGCCGGAGCTTTCGGACCGGGTGGTGAAACAGACTGCAGAAGTCTGGCTGCCTGGCAGCCGGATAATCCACCTCATTACGAAGGCTTCTGGTATTTTACAATTGTCGGAAATCTGGAAAGCGAGGAGATAAGCTTCAAAATCTATGCAGCAGCATTTGATTCGGTGTTTTCCTGCAATCAAAGCATTGAATTCCATAATGATACTACTTTAGGGACACCAACAGACCC
>JAFGMF010000272.1 GCA_016927675.1 Candidatus Cloacimonadota bacterium | reverse complement strand
TTGAAAATCTTTCTTTGCAGCATAGAATTCTGCCAGCAGTTCATAACCGGTCATGATCAGATCAGGTGCTTTGATGAATTTAGCTAATTCCAGGCCGGTATAGATCAATTCCTGAGCCTGATCCAATTCATTCATTTTCAGGTATAGATTTCCCAGATTCATTTTTGTGTTGGCAATGCCGTACTTCTCTCCGATTTCAGTGGTAATATCAAGAGATAATTCCAGATAGTTTTTTGCTTCATCGATTATATTCAGATTCTGATATACCAGCCCGATATTATTGGCTGTTGTGGCTATTCCGTTCTGATTGCCAAGTTTTTTCTCCAGTTCTAATGACCTGAGGTAATATTCCAGGGCAATATCATATTTCTTGAGTTCATCGTAGACAATCCCGATATTATTAAGAACATCAGCAAGACCTTCGTCTAGAGAAAGTTGTTCCTGAATAGCCAGGCTTTGTTGAAAATATTCCAACGCTTTTTCCAGACTGCCTCTCTGATAATGAAAATTTCCCAGATTACACAGTGACATGGCAATACCCTGACCATTTTGCTGTTTTTCTTCCAGATCAAGAGACATCAGATAGTATTCTAGGGCTTTATCGGGGAAATTCAATTTATTAAAGACAAGACCGAGATTGTTGTATGCTCTGGCAATATTACTTGTATTATCTGATCCAAGGGAAGCATCAAGGGAGTTATCATACCATTTAAGTGCATTTTCGTAATCACTCAGGAAATAATATCCTGAAGCAATGTTATTCATGCTGTCTTCAATCAGCAGTTGATTTTTTTCAGTCCGGGCAATTGCTAAAGCTTCTTCAGCAAGTCTGATGCTTTTCACCGGATTGGATTGCAGATACTCGCGAGACAGCATGTTCAGAATATCGGCTCTGGGTATACCTTTTTCATGATTGAGAATCTTAAGCAGGCTGTCGATCGTTGTTTCTGAGCAAGATAAATTGGTCAGCAGAGAAAGTATAATCAACATGACAGTCAGATAAAGCTTTTTCATTTATTCCTCAGAGGAATCTATTTAATAATTTCAGCTTAAACTCACGTTATTTATTTCTGCTAACTTTGTAAACACTTTTTTTATCAGAACATCTGGAAGAGCATAATTGATTCTGATCCAGTTTTTCCCATTTTCTCCAAAAACAGAACCGGGAATCACTGTGATACCTTTTTGGGAAAGCAGAGAGGCAATCTGTCGATCATCAGAACCAAAGCTGATAAACAGATAAGGATGGGAATCAGCAGATAAAATTGCCAGATCCGGGAAATTGGAGATCAAAACATCGATCAGTTGATTTCTATTATTATCCAGTATGCTGCGTAAATCCTCAATCCAGTTCAGACCCGACGCTGAAAGAGCTTTGATTGCGAGCTTCTGAGAAATATATGGAGCACAGGTAGTAACATACTGATGAGTATTGGTTATTGCTGTTATCAAGTCTGTTCTGGGAGACACTGCCCAGCCAAGTCTCCAGCCGGTCATGCAATGCGATTTGGAAAGACCAGAGATGATAATGGCAGAGTCATCATCTTCAAGAAAAGAGGGGAGAGGTTCTTTTATATAGAGTTCACGATAAACTTCGTCTACAATGAGGGTGCTGGAATGTTTTCTTGCCTGTTCTATCAGAAAATCCACTTCCTGACGGGAGAAAGCTGTTCCCAGAGGATTAGAAGGGTAACTGAAAAGAATCAATCTGGTTTTTTCGGATATTTTTTTGTGAAAATCAGTAAAATCCAATCTGAAACTTTTATCGGGATCGAGATTGAAGAAAATCGGGATACCACCGGCTAGGCGGATGATTTTTTCATAGGCAACGAATCCCGGATCAGCGATCATTACCTGATCTCCGGGGTCAATCATGGTCAGAATTGTGCAGAACAGAGCTTCTTCAGCTCCAACGGTTATACAGACGTCTTCGGGAATAACTCTCTGTTGATAGTATTCGGAAACAAGTTTTCTTAATTCCCATAAGCCGGCATTTGGTGTATAGAAAAAGCATTTTTCGCTTAAAATTTTTTCTGCTTCCCGCAGCAGAAATTCTGGAAGAGGCAGTTGGATCTCTCCAAGACCCATATTGATCGCATCGGCAGGGGCGTGATCGAATATTTTCCGGATATCAGATTTCTGAATGAATTTCATTCGTTCGGAAAGATTATCACGGGTCATCGCAAATCACTTTCGAAGCTGACAGCAGCATCGGTTTTTGCATCACGGTATTTTATTATCAACGGGCAATAAACAGAGAATCCGGGATTACTTTTTAACTCCCTTGTTCCGGGAACAACTACTGCTCCGGGAGGGATGACGAGGGGTTGTCTGGCTGAGTCACGCAGGAATTTTCTGTTGACAACATCGTATACACTGGTTGCGGATGTGATAATTACGCCTGCAGCAATAATAGCTCTTGAACTTATGATCACACCTTCGTAGATGCCGCAGTTACCTCCGACAAACACATCATCTTCGATAATAACCGGATTAGCGCCGATAGGTTCGAGCACACCGCCCAACTGAGCAGCAGCACTGAGATGCACGTTTGATCCAACCTGAGCACAAGAGCCGACCAGAGCATGTGAATCTATCATTGTACCTGAATCGATGTATGCTCCAACGTTGATATACATCGGCGGCATCATGACAACTCCCGAAGCCACATAGGCACCTTCTCTAACGGCGGAACCACCGGGAACTATTCTAATCCTGTCTTCCTGACTGAATCTTCTTTCAGGATATGTGTCTTTATCGAAAAAGACTTTATTATCGGAATAAGGCATTGGGATGATTTTACCCATGCGGAATCCGATTAGAATTCCCTGTTTTACCCAGTCATTTACCTGCCAGACCCCGTTAATCTTTTCTGCAGCTCTGATTTTACCCTGATCCAGAGCCGATCTGAATTCATAAAAAATGGTTTTATCCAGTTCTGTAAAAGTCTTTTTCTGCCAGAGTGATCTGATATGTTCTTTTAATTCCATAATTTACTCCCGGATTTTTCCATAAAATACGCAAGGTTTGTTTTCGTCAACTCTTCCGGATTTTCACTTAATGCAGATGTTTCTTCAAAAAAATGCCGGTATGCGAGTTGCTTTTTTGGGCAACTTCTTCCGGAGTTCCGCTGGTAACGATATAACCTCCTTCATCACCGCCTTCCGGGCCAAGATCGATCAGGAAATCAGCACATTTGAT
>JAFGMF010000051.1 GCA_016927675.1 Candidatus Cloacimonadota bacterium | reverse complement strand
GTTAACTGGAGCTGGGATTTTGATAATGATGGTATCATCGATTCAAATGAGCAAAATCCTGACTGGATTTATGGTGAACCGGGGACATATTCGGTCAGACTGGAAGTGAGCGATGGAACAAATACAAATTCAGTGTTGGAAGTAGATATCATTCAGGTTTTCAATGGCCATACAGCTTTGGAGTTTACCGATTCCGAAAGCTGCATAAACTGTCCTGCAGAAAACTCTATGAATCTGATTGATGCTTTCACTATCGAAGCCTGGATATATCTCTATTCATATGGACCTGATGCCTCTTGGGGTTCCGGCAGAATTTTCGATAAATCAGCTGTTTCCATTTTCCTGAACAATCAATTTCCGCTCTATCCCGATCAATCGCTAATCGTTAAAATGCACCATTCAGATGGAACTCTAAGCACTTCAACTACTCCAGCAACTTCGCTGCAACTAAATCAATGGCAGCATGTTGCTGTCAGCTATGATGGGATAGATCAGGTCAGGATTTTCGTAGATGGACTGCAAATGATGTTTAATCAACCGACAGCACCATCAGGAAATCTGGAAGATAACAGCCAGGAAAACATCTTCATTGGTAACCTGGCAGCAATGAATAAAGCTTTCGATGGCATTATTGATGAAGTGCGTATCTGGAATTTCTTCATGGATCAAACGCAGATTCAGCAAAATATGAACAGCTATCTGCACGGCTGGGAATCCGGTCTGATGCACTATTGGCAGGTCAATGAAGGAAACGGAGATACTATTTTCGATCTGGCGGGAAGTAATAATGCCGAAATTCACGATTTGAACTGGTGTGCAGGAATTGAACTCGATCCGGTGGAAATTTCCACATGCGAGATTCCAGCGTTTAATTTCATTTTGAAGAATTACCCCAACCCTTTCAATCCAACTACTACTATCAGCTTTAATCTTGCAACGGAAACGAATGTATCTGTTGATATTTATAATGTTAAGGGGCAAAAGGTTAAAACACTGGTTAACGAAAGAATGCCCGAAGGACAGCACGAAGTCATTTGGGATGGTTTAAACCAAGACAATAATTCCGTGAGTTCGGGTGTTTATCTTTATGAAGTAAAGATTGAAAATCAAAAATTTCTTAATCGGATGATATTGATAAAGTGAAGTAGCGGAATTGAACAAAAAAACATGCTGATGAATTTTTTGGATAGCTTTATAATTCATACTTCTGCTTATGGATGTTAGGTGCCAGCCATTTTATACATGATAAAGCTATGAATATTCTTCTATAATTGCTTAATGTTATTGTTTTTTACTTTGTTGATAGAGCAGAAAAGAGTAAAGTACAGGATAGAAGATGATCAGCATTACCAGAATAAACAGAACCGTCTTGAGTTCCCTGTTTTCCGGAAAGAGCATCGGTATCAGGATCATCAGAAATCCGCTGATCATAAAACAATACCCGCCAACTTTGTGTGTCTTGCGCCAGATCTTCTCCGAATGCAGTGACCATGGGGTTCTGATGCCGATAAAGTAAGTAGACGGAAGCTTGGGAAATAAATTTCCCAAACAGATGAACATCAGTCCCAGGATGATCAGAATAAAGTTCGACGAAGAGGGAATAATACTTCTCACGATCAGAATGATATAAAAATTGATCACAGCAAAGAAGAATACCAGAATGTTGGTTATCTGCGGAATTACTTTATCCAGCCTCGCTGCAGCGAGATGATAGCGAACCGATATCCAGGGCAGAAAATACATTAATCCGACAAGAAACAGGTTGAGAGCTGGAAAGATCAATAATCCAGTCCATTTATCAAGATATCCGTCAATTTCACCCTGAAGATTCCAATGTGACGGAACCCGGGTCTGTTCCGGCAGACCCAGAGCAGTGTGCAGAGAAAAAAGCAGCTGGATAAATATCACGATCAGACTGAATAAATATCTGCCCATATCATTCCTCCTCTTTATTGATAATTGCCAGAAAAAAAGATACTACTTCTTCGAGAATGGATGTATTCAGGAAATACCTGATAAACTGTCCTTCTCTTTCAGAGTCGATCAAATCTGCATTCCGGAGAATTTTAAGATGCTCACTGATCGCCGGTTTGGAAATATTGAACTGTTCGGCTATTTCTCCGGCAGTTAACTCTTCCCGCCTGAGAAGCTGAATTATCTTACGTCTGTTTTTATCTGCCAGAGCCTTGAATACTTTTTCGTTAAACAATTTTCCTTCCCCAATATTTAAGTGTTTAGTTAAATATCTAAACCCTTCGAACCTGTCAATTGTTTTTTCGTGACTGATAAGTCAAATTGTCCCGATTGCTTCAGGTTGTGTCCGGCAAAGTGAATCTTTTTAATCGTATCTCGTGGTTAACTGCCCGGGCATGATCTTGTTATCTGAACGGACGTCATCTTAAAAAAGAATCCGGCAGGTTCATCCGCTGAGCCTGCCGGGTAAAATAAAGCAGAGATCAGTCTTTCTTTTCCTCTTCATCATCCTTTTTCTTCGATTCATAAACATCCTTAGCCCCTTCATACAAGCCGACAAAAGCATCCTGAGCAAAATGAGCTACTTTAGGAGCTGCTTTCTTGATCGAATCAACGATGACATGGCTTGCTTTTTTAACGAATTCTTCAGCATCGGGCTGGGCTGCCTTTGCTCCTTCCTTAGCGCCTTCCAGGGCTTCCTGAGCAAGTTTATGAACCTTTTCCTTGGTGGACATATCCTCGGTTTTAGCCGTTTTAACGATTTCTTTGACTATTCGGCTAAGAGCCTGGACAATATCTTCACCAACATCATAAGCTTTTTTAACGCCTTCACGTGTTGTACGGGTAACCTTACTTTCCTGTTTTTCCATATTTTCCTCCTTTGAAATTATCAATTCCTGCAACAATTGATCTTTGGTTATCTTCGGATTTTCCAGCCATAATTCTTCAGCTTTTGCCAGATAATATTTAATATCCCGACTGCTGGGAATTTTCAAGATTTCAATTATATCATTACCATTAACAGGTGGTTTTGTTCTGTCAATTTTTTTTCTCAATTCAATGAATCTTTTTTTCATGCTCTTGATCTGCCCGTTCATTCTATAGTCCGGAGCATGGCTCTGATTATCAGCATCAACGAGCTCGAGCAAATGGTCAAGCTGGTCACCAAGGTCACGAATCAGTCTGTACACCGCCTTATCGCTGAGATTTTCCGCCGATTTACCCGCCTGTTTCAGGCGCATGTGATTTCTGATCAACAGAACAGCAATGTCTCTGGTCTTTTTGGGATATTTTAATCTCCGCAGAATTTTGGCTGCTGATTCGGCACCGGTTTTTTCATGACCATAAAAATGGATTTCTCCGTTGTCATCACTTCTGGATTCAGCCTTGCCGATATCATGCAGAAGGGCTGCCAGTCTCAGGCATAATTCCGGTGAGCTTTTTCTGAGTACCTGCAGGGAATGATCCAGTACGTTTTTATCGTGATATTTGTTCTGTTCAAGTCCTTCTATCTGCAATAATTCCGGGATAACATATTTCATCAATCCGAATTCAAAAAGCATTTTCACTGCTCTGTCCGGTTCTGCGGAGAGCAGCATGGCAGTGAATTCATCACGTCTTCGTTCCCAGGAAATATCTTTCAGTCTGTCTCTATTTTTGATTATCCCAACAGCTGTATCTGCCTCAATCTTAAAATCAAGCTGCACGGCAAATCTGATCGCCCTTAGCATTCTCAAAGGATCTTCACTGAAAATTATCGCCGGATCGGAAGTTGATCTGATCATTCGATTCCGGATATCTTCCGTACCGAGACCGGTCAGGTCAGAAATCACCCCGTTACTGATATTCATTATCAAAGAATTAATTGTAAAATCTCGCCGGAAGATATCCTCCTGGATGGATGCTGTTCCTACTACCGGTTTTCGCGTCTTGTCCGGATAGGATTCTTTTCTGGTCATGACAATTTCTATTTTATGCCCTTTGATCATGACAAAAGATGTACCGAAGCGTTCAAAAGTAACAGGTTTTCCGGATAATCCGCTGGTATGGAGAAATTCTGCCAGCTTCCCGCCTCCCTGATCCATTTCCACAACCAGGTCAATATCGCTGCTGGTCTTCTTCATGATCAGATCTCTAACATAACCTCCGACAACATAAGTTTTCCCTTCAAACTCAGTGTTCCGGATAGCAGAAGCGATCAGCTCAAGAATTTTATTCACTGGACATCTCCCTGGTACTCAATCTCAGAAAAAATAAATCAACGTCCATACTCAACCGCGCAGGTTATTATTGATCTTCGAAAATGATTTAGATATTGCTCTCCCGGTTTTTCAGGATTCTCATCAATTAAGATAGTGCGGAGTAATTTCATTCGCGTTCAGTTTAATAATATTGAGGATCAAGAGACAGAAAATAACCGTTGATCTGAGCCACCGCAGCGATGGCAGCCGTTTCGGCGCGTAAAACATGATTGCCAAGGCTGAACGTTAAAATCTCTTTCTTGATAAACAATTCTCTTTCGAACGGGCTGAATCCCCCTTCCGGTCCGATAATTATACACAACGGTTTGTGATTATCCCTGATTAAATTCAGCAGCGGAGTTTCCGCTTCGGACTCCAGTCCGGCAAGAAGTGAAAAATCGCTTTCGGCGATAAATTCCAGGAATCGGGGCAGTTCCATTACCTGATAAATTTCCGGCAGAAAAGCATTATCGCATTGTTTAATCGCAGTGATCGCGACTTTCCGCAGTTTATCTTCAGGCTCATGGCTGGGTTTACGGATGGATCTTTCACACAGCAGAGGGAAAAATTTCCTGATCCCGAGTTCGGTTAATTTTTCAATGATCAGATGATCATGTTTGTTTTTGAGCAGAGAGAAGGCAACTGCCATTTCCGGTTGTGAAGGTTTCCGGCAGTCAAGTTTATCGATTCCGGCAATCAGGTAATCTCTTTTCTGCTCTGTGATTGTAGCTTCTGCCAGAATCCCCTTACCGTTTGTCAGCCTGATATCGTCACCAGTTTTCTTACGAAAGACATGAATAATATGATGAAATTCTTCCCCGCTGATTTTGATCTTCACAGATTTCAATTCCAGATCGGGAGCATAAAAACCGGGCATCTTTGCACCTCAGATCTTAATCGGCACACACTGCCGGATCAAGCAAAGAATTCTTTGAATTTATTGAGAAAATTTTTACCGGGCTTCAATTTCTTACCTTCATCGAATTCAGCCAGTTTAGTAAACAACTCTTTTTCCTGAGCATTCAATCGAGTGGGTGTTATCAGGATTATTTTAACGAACAGATCACCTTTATAGACGCTGTTTGGATGTGGCAATCCTTGCGCTTTAAGACGGAAAACTTTGCCTGACTGAGTTCCCGGTGGGATTTTCATCTTCACTTTACCGGACAGCGTCGGTACAAATATTTCGCTGCCCAGAGCTGCCTGAGAAAAGCTGATGGGAAATTCACAGATCAGGTCTGAATCTCTTCTTTCGAAAATATCATGTTCTTTTTCCCGGATGATCACCAGAATATCACCATTCTGACCGCCACGAATTCCTCTGTTACCGTGTCCTTTAACGCGAATATACTGCCCTTCGGACACTCCAGCCGGAATGTGCACATTTATCGTTTTTGATGTGGAAATTCTGCCTTCTCCACCACAGTTTTTACAGACATTTTTTATTGTGCTCCCCTTACCGTGACAGCTGGGACAGGTTACAACTGATTGCATCTGGCCAAACAGAGATCGGGTAGTCTGAACCACCTGTCCTGAACCGTGGCATTGAGGACAGGTCTGAACATCACCATCAGCAGATCCGCTGCCATTGCATTCTTTACAGGTATCCTTTACTCCAATCTTGATCTTCTTATCTACGCCTTTGGCAATTTCTTCCAGGCTGAGAGAAATTGATATCTGCAGATCCTCTCCCCGGTTTGTCTGGCGACCTCTTCTGCTCCCGCCGAATCCAGCGCCGAAGAGACTTTCGAATATTCCGCCAAAACTGCCGAAAATGTCAGAGAAATCAGAAGCGTGAGTGAAATCATTCCAGGTAAATCCACCACCGCTGAAAGCTCCTTCCAACCCGGCATGCCCGAACTGATCATATTTTGCCCGTTTATCAGGATCACTCAGAACTTCATAGGCTTCAGAAGCTTCTTTGAATTTGTCTTCTGCACTTTTATCGTCCTTATTTTTATCAGGATGAAATTTGATTGCCAGTTTACGATAAGCTTTTTTGATCTCACTCTCGGTAGCTTTTTTGTCCACTCCCAAAACTTCATAATAATCTCTTTTTGCCATTCCGTTTCCTTATTAAATTGCAAGTAGAGGCTGAATTTCAACCTCTACTGCAAATTATGATAAAATCAATCAAT
>JAFGMF010000271.1 GCA_016927675.1 Candidatus Cloacimonadota bacterium | reverse complement strand
TCAAGGGAAAATGAATTACGAGGATTATCAACATGAGATCTGGTGCCTGAAAATATCTGATAATCCAGCAGTTGATGAAGATGAACCTAATGTTTTTTTTGGCTCATCAATTCATGCCCGTGAGACAATCAGCCTTGAAGTTGATATGCATATAATATACTACCTTGTTGAAAATTATGGTGTTAACGATAGTGTTACTTTCTGGATTGATAACACTCAAATCTGGTTTATTCCCCTGATCAATCCTGACGGTCATAAACTCGTTATCGAACAACTCTACACCAGTCACAGAAAAAATATGAGGGACAACAACAATAATAACATTCCAGACTACAGCACCGTAGATGGCGTTGATCTTAATCGTAACTTTGATTTTCACTGGGATGGGCCTTATTCATCATCCTCAACAACATCAGAATCTTATCGAGGTACAGCTCCCTGGTCTGAACCGGAAACACAGTATCTTCGGGATTTACTACAGGCGCATAAATTCTATGCCGGGATAACTTATCATTCCTATGGACAGGTTGTTCTCTATCCACCAGGTCATCAACCTTCCGCCATGGGCTATGATCACGCTGCAATGTCAGATTTGGCTACAGAAATGGCTGCTACAATTCCCAATATCGATAATAATGGCTATTATTCACCCCAATCAGCCAATACTTATCTGGCATCAGGTTCTATGGGAGACTGGGGATACGGTGTAGAAAGAATATTCTCCTTCACGATTGAACTGAGTAAAGCACCATATTTCCACCCTCCTGCCAGCTGGATTCAACCTATCTGCGAAGCTAATCTGGAAGCGGCTTTGATCATGATTGACAGGGTCCACAAGGCTGTTGTTACCGGTAATATAACCGATACTGCCGGCAACCCGCTGGTGGCAGAAGTCTATGTGGATGAAATTGACTATCAGCCGGGGATGTCTGAAGTTGATCCGGTAAGAAGCGGAAATACCTTTGGCAGATATTACCGCGTTCTTTTACCCGGAACATACAATTTATCCTTTGTATCTGAAGAGTTCGGACAAATTGAGATACCAGACGTAACAGTTTCCAGTGATTCAATTACTCAGCTGAATGTTGTTTTCGGCTTTGAATTTGCAGATAGTCTGTCAATTGAGATCATTGATGATCAGATCATTCTGGATTGGTTGTCAGAACCGGGGTATTCGTACGAAGTGATGTCCTCAAGTAATCCATACAACGATTTCGAAGTAGATGAAACCGGATTCTACGTGGATGAAAATTCCTGGCAATCTGAAATTACAGAGGAAAGAAGATTCTTCAGGGTCAGAAGACAATAAAAAAGGGTGAAACTTGTGTTTCACCAGGAGTTGAAGATCATAACAATAATCAGTAATACTTTATTTTATTAACATCAATTTAGTGATCTGTCTGTTTCCCTTCCATTCTAATACGGCAAAATAAATTCCACTGTTGCAGGAAGATCCCTTATAATCATTACCTGTCCAGATGCAGCTATGATATCCGGCAGCCAGTTCTTCTGCTATCAGAGTGTTAATCTTTCTTCCTTTCAAATCATAAACATACAGGCTGATCATTCCAGATTCAGCAATCTCAAAAGAAATCTCTGTGCTGGGGTTGAAAGGATTGGGTGAAACAGATATTATCCCTGTTGCAGGACGGGCTATCAAATCATCATTGCTCTCAACAAGTGGTTCACAATATTCCTCATTGGATGGCATTATACTGGTATTATCATCTCCCATACCAGTCCCGTCATCAACCGCAGTAACCATACAGCGGAGATAGTGTTCTGCATCAGCTTCCTGTAAAAGATAAGATAGTCCGGTTGCCAGAGGAATATCATCCCAGTCATTATCTCTATTTGCCGATCTCTGCCATTGATAAAATAATTCAATGGTACTTTCAAGGCCGGGTTGAACATGCTGATTGTCAGCATCGTCATTCCATTCGCCCGGGTACAGGTATACTTCGTTGCCAACCATGAAATCACCGCTGATTTCCGGTGGTATGGTATTTACCGGAGGATCATTTAAATGAACAACCAGTACAGTTATCGGGATATAGATGCTGCCTCCATAACCGTCAAATACCCCTAAAGCAAAAGTATCATAACCATTATAGTCCTGATTGGGTGTGTATCTGATAATTCTCGATTCTATCGTTAATCTGCCATGAAAAAACTCAGCAGTGCCAAAGATCGGATTACTCAGTATCCAGAGAAAATTGGCATTGTCCAGACCGGTTGCTGTTACTGCAATATCAATGGGGATATCTTCATCTGTTTCATGAAAAACTCCACCTTCAATATCAACTACAAAGGGATTCTGAGCAGGGGCACTGATGAAACTTTCTGCCTTGAGGAAAACCCAGGAATCAAGAACGTGATCACCCGCATCAGCGATTCCTAAACGAATGTGATGTACCTGACCGGGTGTAACCAGGGCATTTACCTGTAACTCTACGGTAAAACCGTCACATTCGATATCATAAGTTCCATATAAAGCATGGTTGTTTACATAATATTCTGAGTATGAATTCTCGTTAACATTGTTGATGGCTACGGGAATGTTTGTGCCTGGAATGATTGCTATATTTACTCCATCGAGGAAAAATCCAAACACATCATTAAAAGAACTTCCAACCCATTCGGGATACTCTTCAGAAGCAAATATATAGGTAAAAGTGATCGAATTGAAATCCGGGATGAAATCAAACTCCAGAACAGTGGCATCATAAGTCTGATATCCGGGGATAAGGCTGGTAAGATCAGGATCACCGGGTAAAGAATTATCTGTTGATGCTGCTGAAGATGTATTAGGCCCAATTGCATTGGCTGCTGAACCACAGCTGAGAATTATCCCGTCTTCAAAATCAAGACCAGCGGAAATACCACCCTCGAAAAGCCCCGATGCATTATTAGTGCCGGTATACATCACATTAAATGCAGAGATATCATCTCCAAGAAGAGTGTTTATCAACTGGTCGATAGAAGAACTGCTTACCGGGGTGACTGTTAATCCCCTGTTACGATCAATTTGATCCTTTTTTGCATTAAACGGAGTTCTTAGCCTGCCCTGTTCTCCTGTTTCCGCCCATAAAGATAGTGAAATAAGTAATATCAGAAAAAATACCAAGAATTTATTCACTTCTCCTCCTGAGAATTTTATATATTAGTACAAACATGAAGATATTCTGATTGTAGTATATATTGTCAATAAAAAAGGTTAGGAAGATTAAAATCTTATCTCAAATACAATAAGATCATGACAATAAACAATTCTAAGTTGACAAATATTGCCAATTACATAGCTAGGATAAAAAGATTATGATAAAGGATCGGATTTATGACTGGAAAGGCTGTTTTTCTTGATCGGGACGGTACGGTAAATGTTGATATTAATGGATATATCACAAAACCGGATGATTTTGAGCTTTATCCATTTAGCAGTGAAGCTGTTTCTATGCTTAACCGGAATGGCTTTCTGGTATTCATCGTTACCAATCAGTCCGGGATTGCCCGTGACTATTACACAAAGGAAGACCTGGAATCAATTCACGAGAAAATGATTACTCAACTTGCCCGGGATCATGCAAAAATAGATGCTGTTTATTATTCTCCCTATCATCAGGATGGATCAATAAAGAAATACGCATTTGCCCATGAAGATCGCAAACCTGGATTGGGGATGTTCGAGAAAGCAAAACAAGATCACAAATTCGATCCGGCTCATTCATACATGATAGGTGATAAATATACCGATATCCAGTTTGGGAAAAAAGCTGGACTTCATACCATCCTTGTTTTAACTGGGGACGGCAAGAGGGAGTTTATGGAAAATCGCATTAATTGGAGTATTAAACCCGATTACATAGCACCGGATCTGCTGACGGCGGTAAAACTGCTCTGTCAACTGGAGGCACTGTGAGCGTAAAAATATTGCTGATATTATCCGGCCTGATCATGCTTGCAGGTTGCGGGACGAATAATACTGATCCGGAAAACCTGGCAGCTCCTGCAGATCTTTCTCTAACGTTGCAGGATCAGACTGAAGTTCAATTGTCCTGGACTGACAACAGTGCTTCCGAAACCGGGTTTTTGATCCAGAGAAAGCTTGATGACGGCCAGTTTGTCGATATTTTTATCACTCAACCCAATGTGATGGATTACCTGGATTCTGAAGTGGACGAATTATCTTTGTACTATTACCGCGTTGCAGCTCTTGATGATGATGATCAATCCGAATGGAGCAACGTTGCCAGTATATTTACCCATCCGACCTTCAATGATCTTACTTTCGGAACAATAAGCAGTTTTGAAATAATGACCTGGAATCTGGAACATTTTCCCAAAAATAATGAGATTACCTTAGCCTATGTTACCGATATCATCAAAGCTCTTGACGTTGATCTGATTGCCCTTCAGGAAATTGAGAGCAGTTACTATTTTAACCAGTTGAATGAAGATCTGGACGATTGGGATGGGTACAGGGCAACAGGTGCCTATGCCAATATCAATCTGGCATATCTTTATAAAAGCGGATCAATTTCTGTAAACGATATTTATGAGATCTATACCGGCGATTCTTATGCTTTCCCCAGATCACCACTTGTGATCGAATTTAATTTCTCAGGGGAATTACTGATAGCCATTAACAACCATTATAAAGCCCAGGAAAGCGGTTCGGAAGATGAAGACAGAAGACTTCAGGCGTCTATTAAACTTCATCAATATATAGAAAATTATCATCCCGATGATCAGGTTATTGTTCTGGGAGATTTGAACGATGAAATTAACGAGCCGGAAAACTCAAATGTCTTCTGGATATTTATCGATGATCAAGAGAATTACCTGTTCACCGATATGGATATTGCCAACGGTCCCCCGAGTAACTGGTCTTATCCATCCTGGCCAAGCCATCTTGATCATATCCTCATCAGTAATGAACTTTTTGCAGAATTCAATTCGCCCAACAGCGTTGTTCAGACAATATTGCTCGATTCATACCTTGATGATGGCTGGGATGAATATGATGAAAATGTTTCTGATCACCGTCCGGTAGCTCTGAAACTTTATTTTTGAAGGAAATTATCAGATGCGTAAAATATTCCTTTGTCTGTTGCTTATCCTGGCTCAGGTAATCTTTGCCGGCAGTGAAGAATTTCAACTCCCAGAGATTGACTATGATAAATTGAATTTTGGTTCCGATGATACCTTTGAGATCGTTACCTGGAACATCCAGAATTTTCCTAAATCAGAACAAACCGTAACCTATGCAGCAGGGATAATATCAGGTATTGATCCCGACCTGGTGGCCCTGCAGGAAATTAAAAGCGATTCTGCTTTTTTTGCCCTGGTTAATCTGTTGAATGAAACTAACGGCAGCATCGACTGGAGTGGTTTCAAAGCTAATTCTGACGAATGGGACCAGGATCTTGCCTTTATTTATAAAGCGGAAACAGTTAAAGTTGAACAGGTATACGAAATCTTCAATGACAATGAAGATAATTATATCTTTCCCAGATCACCTCTGGTAATCAAGTTCAGATATCAGGAAATTCCAATCGTTGCCGTGAATAATCATCTCAAAGCAATGAGCGGTGAAGAAAATGAAATTCGCAGAAGACTGGCAATCGAAAAATTAAAACTCTACTTCGAGGATAACTTCCACCACGATAACTTGATCCTTCTGGGAGATTTGAATGACCATCTTACCGATCCAAAGCAGGAAAACGTGTTTCAGCTGTTTCTGGATGATTCACAGAATTACAGATTTGCCGATTATTTTATTGCCGCCGACACAACCGCAGACTGGTCTTATCCCTACTGGAAATACAGGGGACATATCGATCATATCCTGATCTCAAACGAATTGTTTGATGAGTTTGACAGCAAATCATCAGACATTAAGACCATTACCGTAGATAAATATATGCAGGGTGGTGAAGATGCTAGATATAAATACATCACCGATCACAGACCCGTCGCGCTTAAATTGAAATTCCACCCGGTTATTATTGAAAAAAGGTAATTCAAGGAGTATATTAATGGAAGATCTCAATCAGCTTGCAGCCGTAAGAAAAGAGAAATTACAGAAATTGATCGATCTGGGGATAGATCCCTATCCACCCCGAAGCAGTCGAACCCATCCGATCAAAACACTTCTTGATCATCAGGAAGAATATGTCAATAATGAACAACATGTCACAATTACCGGAAGAATTGATGCTCTGCGCCGACAGGGCAAGGTCGGATTCGGAAATATCAGTGATGAACACGGAAGAATTCAGATTTTTGTTCGCAAGGACAATGTCGGAGACAATGATTACGAAGTTTTTAAATTACTCGATCTGGGAGATTTTCTCGAGGTTGAAGGTACCTGCTTTATTACCAAAATGGGAGAATATTCTGTAAAGGCTGACAGGATAAAATTGCTTGGTAAAAGCCTTAAACCTCTCCCGGTCGTAAAACAGAAAACCGTCGAAGGCGAGCAGAAAAGATACGATGAATTCGCCGATATCGAACTCAGATACCGGAAAAGATATCTAGACCTGTTATTGAATCCGGGGGTTAAGGAAATTTTTCAGATCAGAGCAAAAATTCTCTCAGGGATCAGAACCTTTCTCAATCAAAGAGGATATATCGAAGTGGAAACTCCTACCCTGCAGCCTCTTTACGGAGGAGCTAACGCCAGACCTTTTGTCACCCATCATAATACTCTCGATATTGATCTTTACCTGCGAATAGCTCTTGAACTCTATCTGAAAAGACTGATCATCGGCGGGATGGAACGGGTTTATGAAATCGGGAAAAACTTCCGGAATGAAGGTATGGACAGAACCCATAATCCGGAATTTTCCATGGTGGAATTATACGAAGCTTACACAGATTATCATGGAATGATGGAATTGACTGAAGACCT
>JAFGMF010000050.1 GCA_016927675.1 Candidatus Cloacimonadota bacterium | reverse complement strand
CTCTTCACTGCCGATGTTATCTGTATGGCCTTCTACGAGGATTTCCAGATCTTTATAGATCAGAAGGATCCCGGCTATTTTTGCCAGATTTGTCTTGAGTTCACAGGTTAGTTCAGCACTGCCGATTTCAAAAAGAAGGTCAGACATGGAGATAATAGTCCCTCTGGCATCACTGTTAACGACAATCATTTCATTTTGGATATTTCTGAATCTGTTTTCGGCGTCTTTCAATTGCTGGTTCAACTTAGCAGTCTGCAATTCTTTCAATTCTTTTTCGATCTGAATAATCTGATCCCGGATGGCGTTAACATCTCGTAATATAGATTCTGTTTCAGCCTGAAGATCGAGGCTTATCGCATAATTCTTTGCAGCCACCATCTGAATTCTGGCTGCTTCAATGATAAATTGAACTAATTCGAATTCATTTCTGGCTTTTTCGCTTTCCAGTTCCTCATTCAATGATTGTAAAGCCAGATCAATCCGGGCGAGAGCATGCGGATAAAGATCAACTTCTCTGGTAATACCGGCCTGAATATATTCATGATAAGTATCTTCCAGATTTTCTCTGAGTAATTGAATTTCCTGGATCATATTATCCTGAGCCGAGAGGAAAAGAAAACTAAAGAGAAAAACCGTCAAAAAGTATTTAGTTTTTTTCATTTTCCAACTCCAAAGTAACTTTTTCAAGATCCTGCTTAGCAATCTCCAGTTGCTTTCTGGCCAGTTTCAGAGATTCTATCTGATTACTGTGTCTGAAATTACTCTCTTCCAGGTCTTTTATCCCCAGTGCCAGACGGTATAAAATAAAGGCATAATCCAAATTCTGAAAGATCTGAGTGTGATCATTTTCAGCTATCTGCAGAGTTTCATTGTACATGTTATCAGCTTTACGAGTAAAACTCGTATCGATATTCTGCTCCAGACAGCTCAATTTCAGCACCATAACCTGGTATTCTTTGACCAACAACTCCTGCTGGATCAAATCTAATTCCTGAGAACTCAAAATTGTTATCATGCTAAGGAAAATCAAAATTATCAGATTCAGCTTTTTCATAGATTCCTCCTTATTCTGTAAAATTAAATCTATCATTTCTGAAATAAACAAATTTCTTGAAACGAAATATCCCCGAGACAGAGTTTTAGGGATACTTACTCGTTTCATTTTACCTGAAGGTGCAGAAATCGAAATTTGCTTATTACACCTTACCGTTGGAAATCATTCGATTTTAACTCGACTCGAGTTCACAAAACACTAGCCGGGTTAATGCGAAAAATCTTATCCATTCCGAATCAAGCCCATTGTTTTGATCAAACAGGCAAGAAAACGACTACCGACAAGAAATAGAATCACCTAAGAAGGAAATCTCAATAAATCAAATCTCATGATCTATTATTGATGCAATTTTTTTTGCTATATATTCAAAATCCTTTAAGTTCAATGTTCTGACATCAAACAGGATATTACCTTCTCTCAGAACCGAGAGGATGGGTGTTTCCTGTTCAAGTAATTTTTTGAACATTTTTTCCGGAAAATTTTTATTATTCCGAGGTTTAATCAATTGAACGGCAAAACCAGGCAATTTAATGTCCGGAAGTGTCCCGCCGCCGACCTGGCCATCACTGGAGATAATCTTGTTATTGATCTGATATTTATTAAATTTGCTGCTCAAATTTTCGGCAAGATCAGCCATTTCTATTTCTGAACGTGAGAGCATTTGATAAAGAGGGATCCTGGTATTAAGATTATCATCATCCAGAAAAGCTGATGCAACTGTATTAAGTGTTGATATGGTAAGCTTATCCACCCGCAGAGCTCTCATCAGGGGTGATTTTGCCAGTTTACCGATTAAATCCTTCCGCCCTGCGATGATACCTGCTTGCGGACCACCCAGCAGTTTGTCTCCGCTGAAGGATACCAGATCAACTCCTGCAGCAAGGCTGCTGTGAACATCGGGTTCAGATTTCCACAGGGAATCCGCAGGTTTTCGTAGAAGTCCTGATCCCAGATCATAAAACATAATCAGTCCATGTTGATGAGCCAGACCGGACAATTTCTGTAAATCGACTTCTTCGGTAAACCCGGAGATATGGAAATTAGAGCGATGTGCTTTCATGATAATGCTGGTGCGATCAGTCACAGCTTCTTGATAGTCTTTCAATCTGGTACGATTTGTTGTGCCAACTTCAACCATTTTAGCACCGCTGGTCTTCATAATATCCGGAATTCGGAAAGAACCGCCAATTTCGATAAGTTCTCCCCGGGAAATAATTACTTCTTTCCGGCTGGCAAAAGTTTTCAGACAGAGTAATACAGCTGCTGCATTGTTATTTACTACAACTGTATCTTCTGCATTTGTAACGAAACGCAGTATTTCTGTCGAATGAATATTTCTCTGACCGCGACGTCCAGTCGCCAGATCGAATTCGAGATTGGAGTATCCTGTAAATATCTCCCTGATATTTTCCAGGACAATTTCTCCCAATGGAGCTCTGCCAAGATTGGTATGGAGAATAATCCCGGTAGCATTAATAACAGGTTTCAGAGATTTGCCGGTAATTTTTTTTACAGTCATCACAGTCTCAGAGATTAGCTGATCAATATCGGGAAGTCTACTTGTGTTGTTTAATTCTGTTCTTGCCTGATTAACAGCATTACGTAATGCATAAGAAACCAGTTTATGACCGTAGCTTTTTATTAAATCTCTGCAGGGTTCTGTGTTTAATAATTTATCAATCCCTGGAAGTTTTTTAAAATCATCTTTCCCCATGCTTTTTCAGGCCTTTTGCTGTATTTTTTTTCCGAAAATCTATCTTATATTTCTGAAATAATTATTAAGATTCTATCAGTATTATAAGTTTAGGCTTATGGAAATTCAATGATGAAAGTTGTCCCATTGTTTCTTAATAGTTCAATCTTCCCATGAAGCTGTTCGGTCAGCGAATTAACCAGCTGAAGACCAAGAGAGTTAGTATTCCTGAAGTCAATTTCCTCCGGAATACCGATCCCGTTATCGCTGACTGTTAGAATATAAATATCGTTCTGATTTTTCAAGGTTATACTCACTTCTTTAGCTTCAATGCCAGCAAATCCATATTTGAGAGAATTTGTGAAAAGTTCGTTAATTATGATCCCGCAGGGGATTGCTTTATTAACCCCGAGGAAAATATTGCTTACATTCACCCGTACAGATATCTGATCAGCATGGTAATGATATGATGTAATCAGATGTCTCGTCAAATTATTAACGTAAGAGGAAAAGTCAACATTGGTAAGATCATCAGATTGATAGAGTTTTTCGTGAATCAGTGACATCGACTTAACTCTGTTCTGGCAATTTTGAAAAAGCATTTTAACAGCTTCATCCTTAATATAACCGGCTTGCAATTTAAGCAGACTGGTTATGATCTGCATATTATTCTTAACTCTATGATTTATTTCTTTAAGAAGGATATCCTTTTCTTTTAATGATTTCAGGATTTTTTCTTCCGCTTTTTTCCGATCGGTGATATCGGAAGTAATAATATATCTATTGATGATTTTATCATCTTTTTTAAAGATGGAGTAACTGTTGCGGATATAGCGGATTTCGCCATCCTTACGTTGCAGCCAGTATTCGAAGTTACTAATAGTGTCGATTGAACCTGACACTTCATTGAGAATTCTTCGGATCTTAACTTTTTCAAAAGGAGCAGCCAGATCCATGCCATTAAGATCCAGCATCTCTTCTCGCGTATAACCCGTGATATCACAGAGTTTATCGTTGACATATACTACTTTGCCATCTTCAATAATAGAGAGCCCGTCATTAACATTTTCTGCCATTCTGCGAAAACGTTCTTCGCTGGTTCGAAGTTCTTCCTCTGCCTGGATAATCTTTGTAATATCATGTTTTATGATGGCAAAATTAATTATCACACCTGATTGATCTTTAATAGGAAATGCATTTACAGTTTCATAATAGTTAACTTTATTTTTACTGGTATTGATTACTGTTCCCTGCCAGCTTTCTCCGGTTGTTAACAGCTGCAGAATATTCACTACCAGGTCATTTTCCTGAAAACCAGTACCACTGACTGAAAGATTTTTACCAAGAAAATGATCAGAATTATATCCGGAGTTTTTCTCCTGACTTGGATTTACATAAATTATCTTTCCGAGTAGATCGGTAATTAAAATTGATTCACCAGTCTGGTTCACAACATAAGCAAGTCTTAACAGGTCTTGTTCCAGTCTTTTACGTGTTTCGATTTCTCTGTTCTTATGTCTGTATAATCGATAAAGCCATAGAGATACGATCAGCAGCAGAACTGAAAAAGCGATGAAGAATAGTTTGATCGCCCGTTGATGCCGATTTGCGAGAAGAATATAATCGATTTCCTGTTCTTTTTTTTCAGTTTCATAGACAGTCTGGATCTCAGCGATTCTTTTACTGCTTTCGGAGAAGAGGCTGTCCCGGAGCTGTTCGAATTTAAGAGCCTGGAGATAAGCATTCTCATAATCTGAGACAGCAACAAAGTATTTGCGATAAATTTTATAACATTCCATCATAATATCACGAAAATTGTGTTCCTGAGCCATGGTAAAAGCTTTATCCAGGTAATCGAGACCGATGGTGAAATCTCGTTCTTCGATATAGAGTTCACCTATGTTGGAGTTAGTATTGGCAATAGCCCAGTAATCTTCGAGAATTTCAGAATAATCCAAAGATTCAAAGTAACATTCAAGAGCCTTTTCTTTATTCTCGAGGGTATGATAGATAATGCCGATATTGTTAAGAGAGGTTGCTATTCCATCAATTTCACCAATTTTTTCGGCTATTTCAAGAGAATGCTGATAATATTCCAGGGCTTTATCATAATCCTGTAATTCATCGTAAATGATACCGATATTATTATAAGAACTTGAAATCCCACTTTCATTATTTATCTTTTCATAATTCTGCAGAGATTGCTGATAGTAATCAAGAGCCTTAAAAAAATTTCCGATGGTCTGGTAGATGTTCCCGATATTATTCAGGGCATGCCCGATTCCTTCGATATCGTCGACTTTACGATAGCTGTCATATGCCTGAAGATAATATTCAAGAGCTTTATCATAGACACTGATGCCTTCATAGATCAGACCGATATTATTCAGGATATTTGCCTGAATACCTTTTTGATCTAATTTCTGATAGAGTGCAGCAGCCTGGCTATAGTAAATAATAGCTTTATCGTGAACGCCGGTATCGTCATAGATTATGGCCAGACTATACAAGGCGTAAGCCTTTGCTTCGTTGTCTTTTACATTACGTGATGAATCTACGGTAAGTTTATAATAATGGATGGCATTATCATGGTCATCAAGGTTTTCGTAGGCTTCACCGAGAATATTATAGATGATAACTTTATCCCGATTATCTTCGTTAATCAGGGAGAGAATTTGCTGACTGAAATCAATGCTCTTTCGGGGATCATCGGCCAGATATTTTTCGGCTAATTCTTTAAGCAGGATGATCTTTTCCTTATTATTTACCTTTTCAAGCTGTAGTTCGAGTGAATCGATCAATTCATTGCCGGAAAGCAACGAAACGAGCATGGTAAATATAAAGAAAATTACAGCCTTTTTATTCATAATTTTTTATCTTTTTTATATTTAAAAGCTTAATCTAATAAATTATGTCAAGAACGAAATTAAAACAGGGGGAAGAAAAATCTCCCCCCATGATCAATTACTATATTATTGATATTAAAAAGCTTCAACGTAAGCTATATCAACGTATGCATTCTCCAGTTTCTGCTTATGTCCTAGTTCCATCGAGGCAATATCCAAGCAGATATTCTTTACATCCGGATCAGAACTATTCTCAGCCAGTTTTTGATAGAATTGGACTGCCTGTTGTTCTTTTTTCATAGCCAGAGCAAGAGCTTGAGCTGGAGTCATTTTGTCATTAAGATCGGGTAAATCTGTTTCTTCAGCGAGGAAATAATTTACATCAGGTGCTTTAATTCGAGCAGGAAGTTCTGGATTATTCCTGAATTTTTCAAGAATTTTCTTATGGTTGAGTTCTTCTTCGGCAAGCTGATGAAATATCGAACGGATGGCTTTGTCATTTACTTTTGATTCGGCAAAACGATAGAATTCATGTGCTTCCTTTTCTCGTTTAATTCCGATATCGATTAATTTTTCAAATTGATCCTGATTCATTATCTCTCCTTTTGGTTTCAGGAAATCTTTTCCAGTTTGGCAGCACAAACCTTATATTCCGGAATTTTAGCAACGGGATCTATGGCCGGGTTGGTCAAACGATTTGCCGGAGCTTCTTTATAATGGAAGGGTACATAGATCACACCCTGAGATATTCTTCGGGTAACAAATGCAGGAGCTTCAATTTCTCCTCTTCTGGTTGACAAGCGTACTTTCTCACTGTTTTCTATCCCCAGCTTATCCGCATCTGCTGCCGAGATCATGATCATCGGTCCTGCTAGATTATTCAATCCCTGTGTTTTTCTGCTCATGGTACCTGTGTGGAACTGCTGCAAAACACGTCCCGTTGTAAGAATAAAGGGAAATTCCTCGTCCGGCAGTTCATTGGGTTCTTTGAATTCGATTCCCTTGAGAAGTCCCAATCCTCGGGCAAATCTGTCTTTATGCAGATATGGAGTTCCGGGATGTGTTTCTGTCGGGCATGGCCATTGCAGACCCAGACGTCCGACTCTATCCCAGGTTATTCCACCGTACTGAGGAGTTAGAAGATTTATCTCACTGGTGATATCAGCAACAGACTGGTAATTCCAATCTGAGCCCATAGCATTGGCGATCAATTGAATTATCTCCCAATCGGTTTTGACATCTAACGGAGGATTAACAGCCTGCTGCAACCGTTGAACCCGCCTTTCAGTATTGGTAAAATGACCTTCCTTTTCCGCGTAAGCAGCTGCGGGAAGGATCACATCGGCAAATTCTGCTGTCTCGGTGATAAACATATCCTGAACGACCAGGAATTCAGTTTTTTCCAGAGCTGTAATTACGTGATTCTGGTCGGGATCACTAAGATAAGGATTTTCTCCCATCACATAAATAGCCTTTACTTTACCGTCGTATGCGCCGTCAATCATTTCAGTGATGGTGATACCGACCTTGGGGCTGAGTTTTTTACCCCAGGCTTTTTCAAATTTTTCCTGAACAGCAGGATCGCCAACTTTCTGATAACCGGGATAAACATTAGGCAAACCGCCCATATCGCAGGCTCCCTGAACATTTGACTGACCTCTGAGAGGATTGACTCCTCCGCCCGGTTTCCCAAGATTACCGCAAAGCATCTGCAAGTTAGCTACTGACCAGACGTTATCAGTTCCAGTGGTATGCTGAGTAATTCCCATGGCGTAAAAAACTGCTGCTGTTTCTGCTTTAGCAAACATCTCTGCGATCTGAATCAATGAAGCAGCAGGTATACCGGAGATTTTTTCGATATTTTCCGGGCTGTATTTGGGTTTCAAAACTTCAGCTTTCAGTTCTTCAAAACCTTCCAGTCTTTCTTTAATATAATCTTTTGCTTCCCAGCCGTTTTTAATGATTACCTGCATGAGGCAATTGATAACGGCAACGTCGGTTCCTGGTCTCTGGGCAACATAGATCTCTGAAAATTTAGCTATATCGATCTGTTTCGGATCGATCACGATAATTTTAGTTTTTCCTTCTCTTACAGCCTGTTTAATCCGTGCAGCAATAACCGGATGAGCGGCTGTTGTATCTGAGCCTATGATCATGATGACATCGGCTTCTTTGATGCCGGCTATATCATTTGTCATGGCACCACTGCCAAGTGAAGCGGCCAGACCGGCCACTGTAGAGGAATGTCAGAGACGGGCGCAGTGGTCTACGTTATTCGTTCCGACCTCTCTGCGCATAAATTTCTGAAAGACAAAATTCTCTTCATTCGTTACTTTGGCTGAAGCCAGACCAGCAACGGAGTCACTCCCGTGTTTTTCGATGATCTCATTGAAACGTGAAGCTACCAAGTTTATTGCCTCATCCCATTCTGCTTCTCTGAGTTGACCGTTTTCTTTGATCATAGGTTTGGTTAAACGTTCAGGGCTGTGGACGAAGTCAAATCCGTATCTACCCTTCACACAGAGCATCCCTTCGTTGGTTGGAGAATCTTCTACACCCTTAATGCGGATGATTTCATTTTTCAAAGTATCAACATGAAGCTCCAGTTTACATCCGACACCGCAGTATGGACATACAGTTTCGATTTTTTCCAGGTTCCAGGGGCGTCCCTTACCTCTTGCCCGTTTATCGATCAAAGCACCTACCGGGCAAAGCTGGACACATTCACCACACTGAACGCAGCTGGATGTACCCATCGGCAGATCCTGGTCAAAAACGATTTTCGTCTCAAATCCGCGATAGGCGAAATTGATCACTTCATTGACGACATTCTGATTACAGCCGACCACACAACGACCGCAGGAAATACATTTATCTCTTTCAACATAGATAAATTCGCTGGAGTCATCAAGCGGATAATCCGGGATCTCAACCTGGTAACTTGGGTGCTCGATCCCGAGATAATAAGCCGCATCCTGAAGCTCACAATCACCATTCTGTTCACAGGCAAGGCAATCATGTTTTCCTGTGGAGAGGGCAAGATCGACCACCATCTTTTGAGCAGCCTTTACTGCCGGTGAATCTGTGATCACTTTCATATTATCTCTTACCGACAGGTTACAGGAAGTCTGCAGACCGTTCATACCTTCCACCTGAACTACACAGGCTCTGCATTTTGCAGCTGGTCCAGTTCTTTGATGATAACAGAGATGTGGTATATAAATCCCATTCCGCAAGGCAACCTGTAAAACGGTTTCACTGGGAGAAGCCTGGTATGATTTTCCATTAATCATAATCTTCATCACTAGTCCTCCATCTATTTTTTTAATTAATTCTCTTGAGAAAATCTTCCTTGAAATTTGTCACTGCACTTTTCACTGGCAGAAGCAGGGATTGACCCAAAGCACAGAATGAAGTGTTGAACATTGCTTCTGATATCTGCAGCATCTGGTCTAAATCTGTTTTTTTACCTTCTCCTTTCCTGAGGTTATTTATCAGCTTGTAGAGAATTTCATTACCATTGGCACAGGGACCGCATTTCCCACAGGATTCATGACGGAAGAAGCGGATAACAGACCAGAGCATCTCTAAAATGTCCACATCATCGTTCATGACGAGTATTGCACCTGAACCCAGGACTGCAGAATACTCATGCAGGTTATTATAATCCATTTTCACATCAAGCAGTTTATCCGAGAGGAAAACTCCTGCAGCTCCCCCGACCAGAGCAGCTTTGAATTTACGGTTATTTTTCATACCTCCGCCATAATTATCGATGATAGTGCGCAGAGATGTGCCCATGTCTACTTCACAAAGACCTGGAGTAGAGACATCTCCCATGATCGTATAGGCTTTTGTTCCGGGACAGTCTGAGGTGCCAAATCCCCTGAACCAGTCTGCTCCCTGAGAGATAATACCGGGGATATTGGCAATTGTTTCTACATTATTGACCACGGTTGGTTTCTGCCATGCACCGACTACTCCGGGGAATGGCGGTTTAGATCGAGGTTGCCCTCTTTTGCCTTCCATTGATTCGATCAAAGCAGTTTCTTCGCCACATACATAAGCTCCGGCACCAACTTTGATTTCCACATCGAAATCAAAATCCGAACCAAAGATTTTTTTACCGAGGATTCCATATTCACGTGCCTGATCGATTGCCCTTTGCAACCTTTCAATACAGAGTTTATATTCACCTCTTATATAGATATATCCTTTGGAGGCTCCCACAGCATAGGAAGAGATGATCAAGCCTTCGAGCAGTTTATGCGGATCCCCTTCCATGATCAGACGATCTTTGAAAGTACCCGGCTCACCTTCGTCGGCATTGATCACAAAATATTTTTGTTTCGCATCCAGGGGTGCGGTAAAACTCCACTTCAGACCGGTAGGAAATCCAGCCCCTCCCCGACCGCGTAAACCAGATTTTTTAACTTCTTCGATGATCTCTTCTCTGGACATATTCAGAAGAGCTTTTTCCAGAGCTTCATAACCTCCGGTTCCGAGATACTCATCAATCAAATCCGGATTTATCAGCCCGGAATTTTCCAGAACAATCCGATGTTTGTAATTGAAGTCATAACCACGGGAATACACTGAATCCATGATCAATCTGGAAACAGTCCTTCCCTTGAGAAGATGTTCTTCCACAATTTCAGGAATATCTTCTTTTGTTACATTTATGTAAGTTATCTGTCCGGGATGGATCATCAGCGTTACGCCGGTACCAAAAAATCCAAGAGCTCCAGCCTCGACCACGTTGATCTCATCAGACAGATTATGACGGGCAATTTCACGCTTGAGCAGAGTTTCGATTTCTCTGGCTCCGGACTGCAATGAGTCGTCATCAATACCAATCAATACTACATTACGATAGAATTTCATTCCTGACCTCCCCTGATCCCGGAGATAATAGCAGTGACATTATTTTCATCAAGATTTCCATATACATCATCATTGATCATCATAACAGGAGCATTACCGCAGACACCCAGACAGGCGCAAAGCTCAAGAGTAAACAGTCCGTCAGGAGTCGTTTCTCCAATTCCGACTTTTAGAATTTCCCGTAACCGGGCAAGAATTTTTTCCGAACCCTTCAAAAAACACGGTGGAGATTCACACAGACGAATGATATTTCTGCCTCTCGGTTTAGTGCTGTACATCGTATAGAAGGTCAGCACTCCATAAATATTGCTGGATGGGATCTTTAAAAAATCGCTTACCTCTTGAACTGCCTCCTCGGAAACATAGTGTTGAGGATGCGTATCCTGGATATCATGCAGGATATAGATCAGGTTTTCCTGAACCGGATCATACTTGGTAAAAATTTTTTCGTACATCATTACCTCATTGCTTTGTTTATTTTTCATGTGAATAAATTTCATTTTATTATTAAACCCCCATTATTTTGTCCCCGTGCCTGTCATCCGTATCCGGCAGCTGCCGGAGAAGGATGACCAAGGAGTAATAATAGGGAGTCTAGTAGTTAATCATCCTCCTGTTTTTTATCTCATGGCTGTTTCATTGATATAAATTCGGGTAAGCTTTGTTGT